>NZ_UGOA01000002.1 GCF_900452385.1 Legionella donaldsonii
ATACCCTCTCGTTTTTCAGACTGTGGGCAGCTTGAATCTTTTCTTCTGATGTTGTCCAGAGAGTGCCATCAATACCAGCTGTCTTACTTCCTTTAGATGTTGTGACCCGCCTCACTGCCAGCAATTTTGCACTGTTAGAATTAACGAGTAACCATTGCAGTGATTTAACTTTGCCGTACTGTTTATCACTTACTGCCTTTGCGATACGCATTTGCAGTCCATATACGTTCTTCTCAATACGGGACCAATAAATCTGGTTCCAGTCTGTATTTGAAAGGGCTGTGTCAGGTGCACCAGATATCAAAGCATCTGTCATTTGCTTTCCTCACTTCTATGAATTCTACAAACTCTTTCGCAATGAAAGACCAGTTGGACGTCAAGCTTCTTTTCAGACCAGGTATAAACCTGTATCCGATTCGTTACAAATCGGCTTTTGCTTTTTCCAACCTCCCAATCCTGCACTCTCATAGGTAGACCTTACGATCTACTGTCTCCGTAGTGGAGAAGAATACAGGGTTCCCAAGTTCCGTTGTTTGAGTGATGCTGGGTTAGGTGTCTGCTCTCGGCCGGAAAGAAACTAGTCGTGTAGGATGCGTGTGATTCTCCCAACTATCTTCGTACCTTTTGGTTCAAGCGTTTCAGCCAATTGCGCTTGTTGCGAATTACGACCTTTATCACAGATTCACTTATGTTCACCATACCAGCTACCTTGTAGTTATCCCGAATTTGGCTATCAGGTAGACTTTGATCCTTTCGGGCGTTATCATCTCACTACGAGCTCTTCACCCGTAGTTTCACTACTTTGTCAGAGAGGCTTATTATCTCCCCTAGGTTCATCTGACGACACAGATGGTTTTCGGTTACCCGATTAACAACTCAAAACAGCGACTTAGCTTGTCGCACCACACCTTTTCGCATTAGAATGCTAATTTGTAACCTATTGATTTATATTACTTAAATACGGCATAAATGAAGTGTAAAGAAAAATATTTTCCATAGGTTTAAAAACAATCAAAAAGGAGCGTAAAAGCTCTTTTATATGGCCATTATATAACCAATTATTTGCATCACAAATGCATCTTAGTGCATCACTGGTAGCGCTATTTGTTTTTCCTATACAATACTAGACTGTGTTATTGGTGCATCTTATAATGCATCAATCACTTCATCATATTTGCATCACCAAATATAAATTTAAAAGGATATTTTATGCCTAGAGTGACTGTTACCGTACCGAATGATCTCTATAAAAAGCTGACCAAATATGCTGGGGATAATGATGATTCTCTTTCTTATACCATTACCAAAATGACAGAAATCGGATTGATGGTGACTGAAAGTCAGCAGAATCAAAAAAGCCCAGAAGACAAGTATTCTGACATTGAAAAACATTGCTTTAAGCTCATGATTCAAATGAATGCCTTATTAAAAAATATGGCATCCAAGCAACTGGATTATGGCCAGGATGAATTTAAAAAATTAATGGATTTATCAATTAGCAAATACCAAGAATTGATGGGAATTGCGCCAGAAGAGCTTTAAAAATTTAAAGCTCAATATCCATTTCCTTTTGATTACGTTGAAGCTCTTTTGTTTTCTCGATTTCAAATGATCTTTGATGTGGTTCCTTACCTTTATTGGTATTTAAATAATCTACATTATAATTTTTTGGCAAGATGGCTTTACCCAATTGATTTTTAATCTCGATAAAATTATTAACATATTGTTCTAATTCGAGTGACTTTTCATTGTTCAGGCGAACCGCTATTTTATGAATTTCAGGGTTTATCTCGTTTAATCCAAGCTGATGTTTTACCTGGTTTAATCCTTGAGAACAATGTACATCATTCCAATCCGTTTTTTCTCGGCCAGGCAGATTTTGAGGCATAATTATTTTTATATCTAAACCCTCTCTCATTAAGGCTTCTTTTGCTTCTTCAGTTATTTTTGCGGTATTATTTTTGGAAGCCAAATCGTTATCTCCCGCAATAATCACCTCACTTGGGTAAAAGCTTTTAATAAGTGCGCTTAAATTTTTCAAGTTCGACAAACCAAAGGAAACCAAAACCGTAGCTTTTGGATTTGCCATGGCAATGGTTGCTCCTGTTTCAGGGCCTTCTGCCAAATACAATGGCGATCGCTTTTCACCCGTTTGCAAGACTCCTGCGCTGCCTTCTATTCTCCCTTTGGATAATTTCGCATTTTCCATAAAAGTATTTTTCTTAGCATTTTTTTCATCCAAATAAATCCGTTGGACGCCGGTTATTTCTCCTTGTTTGTTCTTGGCCGCTATCAATAAAGCGGGTATTTTATTAATTTTATCGTAGAGTGTTCCATTATCATCGATTGCTTTCCACAAAGCGCCCTTAGGCCAATACAAAACATTTAATTGTTCTGGATGCTCTATACCACGATGTTCTTTTAAATATTTTTTCTGCTAGTGTGCCAAAAATTGACATGCCGCCTTTGAGGATACTTTTTGCCGATATTATTTTGTTCTTTTCTTCGCGTAATTCGCTTAAATCGTTTAACTTCTTTTCTCTCTTCATTGGAAGAACACTGGTTAAGCCTGAAATACCAGCAATGATTGCCCCTTCCTTCAATGCATCCTGGAATGAAATCCCTCTTTCTTGCATCAATGCTGACAGTGGGTTACCTCCACAGCCTTCTGAAAAGTCATACCAAGAGCCCGCTTTACTGCCTTTCAAGGAAACAATAAGTCCGCCTGAGTAACGCATTTCCCTAGACGTTATTTTCTTTGGTGCGCCAAAAATAGCACGATACGTTTCGATAGGATTTGCGATCAATACTTCTGTGATTTTGGCTGCATCATAAAATCCTTTTGATTCGTTTAATTGAGCTTTGTAAACAATTTTATCAAGCACAGATGCTTTATAGGTATTATCTAATTCATATTGACTTAATAGTGATTTCTCATTTTTTGTAAATATCAGCGGTGATTTTTGTATTGTTTCAATAGCTTCTTGATATAGCGATCCATTTTTAGAAACGCGCTGCAAATCATTTTTAAATACAGCCCATGCTTTATGCCATTGGGTTGACTCCTTATGATTCATGCCTTCTATACGACGTTCTAATTGATGAAAGAGATTAGCTTTAGTTTCATTTAATTGATTAACGGTTTGTAATCTCGCCTTGTGCTGTCTTGCGTGCTGCTCTATTTTAAGTGGATCAAGTTTTTCCCGAACAAGCAAACCTTGAATGTCTGATTTTTGATGAATGACATAGGCAAGGCTATCTCGTTTTGCCGTTAATTGTTGTGCCTGGATAAACTTCTGCTGATTAAGTGGTAGGTCTTGCTCATTGTCGGAAAAAAAAGCTTTCCAGAGGTGACTGGCTCTTTGGCCAGTTATTTTATAGTCCATGCATTTAAAAAAATCATCTTTCTGCGTTTCATTCAACTCACTGATGAAGGTACGCCTCTCTTCAATCCGCATCAGGGTGTTTAGTACTTTGGTGCTAATGCCAAGCTCTTTGATAAATGGATAATGTCCTTTAATATCCGAGGCAATTACTAAAGCGGTTTCTCTTCTCTGCTCAAAGTTGGACGTAGCTTGTTTAAATCGTATAACCACTTCTCGTTTGTCATGGCTAGCTGCTTGTTGTTTGATTTTTTCTTTGTCTATCTTGAAAAAGTGCAAGATCTTGTCAAAAGAGTTGTTATTATGAACCGTTGCAGCAATTTGGTTTCTTAAGGCAGAGGCCTCTCTTTGCGCTTGCTCAATAGCCTCTGGAATTTCTTTCCCTTTTTCTAACGCATAAAGCATACTGGCGAAATGAATAGCTAATTCTTTATTTAGTGACTGATACGTTTTGATGGTATCAAAAAGAATTTTTTCTTGAGAGTTTAACCCCTCTTTAAAGTGACTCTCTTCATATCTTTTAGCATGTTGATTAATTTCACGCCATAACTCATCAAGTGGTCTTTTTGTCTTTTCACTCAGACGAATTAAATGGGGATGTACAGCTTTAGATTGGGTTTTAAGGAAAGCTGCAAACGTTTCTTTTGTTTTAAATGATTCTTCACTGAAAAACGAAGCCACAGTACATGCCATTTGATGCTTTTCAGCGTGAATGCTTAAGTTTTTAAGCCTGGCTCGTGCCCGTTCCTCCCCTTTTTCAATGCGGTATTGGGAAACACCCAATCGATTAAGTTTTCCGATGGAAAAATGATTCAGATAAGGCCTGTACCCTTCAATATGTTCAACAATTTTAAAAGCAAGGGCATCTCTGATTTCAGCTTTGCCCCAGGCTTTTTCTCTTTGTAAAGAATCTCGATTCCCTTGATGAATCGATTTCCATGCTTTTTGTGTGTCGGAGCAAGCCTCAAAATACGCTTTGACAGTTAAGACCTTTTTTCGCTCCTCATTATCTAAGCTCTTTAACAACTTCATTGTGGCAAATTTAAATGCGTCTTGCCGTATTGCACTTTCAGAAACAACCAGCTGATTTCTAGCCATTCGTTTGAGATGATCGCTTGTCACGATTTGCCAGGCTTTAATGCAAGCTATCGCTGTTTTTTGCTTATTTTTTGCATCCGTATATTGGTGTATTAAAGCTTGTTTTTCTGTCATTATTTCTTGATTGAAACTTTTTTTATCCGCAACAGTTGCCACATCAATGGCTTTCGGATTGGCTGAAAATTTATCTATGTGCATTTTTAGCGTGGTACTGTTTACATAATTGAGAGCGGATTTTTTAGTGTCGTCATTGAACTCAAGGGCTTTTAATAATTGGTTTCTATCATCGGTAATTAAGGTCATTCGGGATATGGCACGCGAAATTTGAACATAATAATTTCTAAGTGTTGCAGAAAATTTGTTGTAAGACTCCATGAGTCCCAAGGCATAGGTTTTATCCTTGCCCTGTACCTTCATATTGGTCAATACATAGCCATGGTCAAGATGCTGTAATTCCTTTGCATCACGAGAAAAGGTTTTTACTTGTTCGTCTTTTTCAAACTTCAACGTTATATTCTGTTCATCAATGGCAATGACAGAAGCTAAGGATGAATTCACAAGACCTGACTGGTTGTTATTGCGTGTAATTAACACCTTATCTTGTACGCAAAAGGCAAGGGAGGTTGCCTCATAAAATTCAATGGGGCGATTTAAGCCCGCACGCGAAGATGTATAAATAGGTAAATCCTTTAAATGAAGAACAACTGACTTACCTTCAGCAGTCAGCAATGGTACGGTTTTATTTTTCCGATGTTTTTCAGTCATGACGTTTACCGTCAGATAGTCACCTGGACGAATGCCTGATCTGGCTAGTTTTAGGTTGAACCGGAGCACATCACCCTGCTGATAGTATTGGGTATGATGATGTTGGATTTCTTCCATCGCGCGAGCCTTTAAAGTGTTAATCACATGTTCTTTACCTGTCAATGCTCCCTCTTTTTTTAAACCATCACGCATTATTTGGGTAATATCACGACGGTTCGCATGGGTCGGCGCAAAGACCAGTGTTTTCTCACGAACCTGTTGGGAGAGATTTAGCCAGTGATGGGCTATAGCCTCAATACGTTCATCATGGGATTTAAATTCTCTCACTTCATCAAGTTTTTGCAGAGAGTCGTATAAATCTCTACTAATTGCATCGCGTACCGATTCTTTTGTTCTGGCGTTGGTTTGCCGAATAATATCGGTCATTTGAATTGTATATATCCCATATTCCTGTGCCTGACCAAAAATACGGCCACATTTGACGCTTGATAGTTGAGAGTCATCGCCGGTTAACAAGAGTCTTGCCCCTTTTTGCTCAATTAATTTGATAAGTTCATGGCCTTGAGTGGTAGATAGCATAGAAGCTTCGTCCAGAATAAACAGGATATTTTTCAAGGAGTTTTTAGGTGCTTTCAAAAGCTCTTGGTGCACTATGGGAAACACATCTGAGCGAATGCCGGCTTTCTCACGAAGCTCGTTGACCGCAGAGCTTGTAACAGCCATTCCTCTTAGTTTAAATCCTTTGTTGCTTGCTAGCGCTTCAGTTAATTGAAGCATGGTGGTTTTTCCAGTACCCGCATAACCCTGAATTGCATTAAAGCGGTCGGTTGAGGTAAATACATGCATCAATGCATTTTTCTGGGAAACTGTTAAAGGAAATGGAAAGTTTTCTTCATAGGCAATCTGTGCTTGAAGTACTGCATGGGTATTGGCCATGGGTTTTAATATGCCTTGATTAGATTCAATGCGAGCAAGCGTTTCTGTTTCTAATGTTAATGCCCATGGGGTAGTGAACATGGAGCATCTCGTCATGGGATCGGTGGCCTGATAAAGTAATCCACTCTTAACGTGAGCATCAATCATGGTATCAATTGCCTTAATCGGAACAATCGTTCGTCCTGAGAGAGTATGTTTAAGCGCGGCTTCCTTTAGTTGCCTTAACTCAAATACACTGGTTTGCTGAGAAAGAGTTTCTATGGCAACAAAAACAGCTTCCTTAGCCTGCAATGAAATCAAGTCTTCCTTTCCATAAAAGCGCTCAAATAGTTTTGCTTTAATTGATGTAAAAAAGCCAAAGGCTTTCGGTTCTAGGTCAGCCTTGCGTGAAGTAACAAAAGCATACGCATCAAAGCCCAGCAACTCTGCCCGCTTTTGCCAATCTGTTCGCAACACATTGATATCATGTTCCTCTTTAGCACTTCGAGTTAATAGTGTGGCTTTGCTTGCAAGTCTTGCGCCTTCCCATCCCTTTTCCTTCATTTTTTCTTCAATATCAGCGCGCCGTGTTGAAAATTCCTTTAATACCCCTTCAGGCACGCCATCAATTTCAAACATCCCTTTTCCAACATCCCGCAGCCGATAACCTTGCTCTTTTAATAAATTAGCAAGTTCAGTGCGGTATAAAAGACCGGCATAACTCACATGTTGTTGCAATTGTTCAATTACTCCAAAATTTCCATTTATATCAGAGGCAAGCGAACGCGCTTTGCCATCCTCAGAAGTAAAAGTAATGTTCATGGTGACGCCATGCGTATGCAGTGCTGGATCGTTTGCACGTGAGGAGGGTTGCCTAAATGCAGCTACCACTAAATTACCGGTATCTACATAATGTACTTTACCACCAATAACCACGCGAGCTTGCGCAAATTCTTTTTCAATAAGACCGATGGCTTTTTCAACAGCCTTGTCATGTAGTTGAGAAAGCATGCTGTCCGCTCCAAGTCCTGACAAAATGGAAACACTTTTAGGCGCTGAAAAAGTCATGTCAAAGCCAGGGCGGTGTTCTCCTTTCTTATTCTTTAAGACTTGACCATTAGGAAGATGTCCTTCAAGAAAAGCTAGCATTTGCTCTTTCTCAACAATACCTGTTAGCCCAAGTCGTTCGCTACCCTTACCTAACCATCTTAAGGCTTCGGCATCACCTGCATAATAATTAAAAGCAGCTGTATAATAATCGGCAGCGCCCTGCGCTGATTTAAGCGGTTGTACACTTAACATCTTATCTCCTTGTTTCTAAACTTCAAATTCCACTTCAATGGGCTGTTTGTTGAGGTGTTTGGGGGATCCGCCTGTTTCGGCTTCCTGATTCGCGCTTTCTTTAACAATGTTTTGTAATACTTCATCGATAATGAATTGACGCTCAACAAACCCTTTCAAGTGTTTAGGTCTATCTTTAAGTTCGAGCGTCAGTTGCGTGATGGGATAACTTCCAGGAAGGCGAACAAAACACTTTAGATCCTCTAATTCCAAAATTTGTGGATAGGAAACAATGGGACGTGTAACACGCTGGCTGCCAAGCGAGATTCCATCACGAATACTATTAGCTCCATAAGAATAATTTTCTCGTGACTCTTCAATTTCTTCTTCTCCCAACTCGCTGGCAACCAAACGCGCCATATCTGCACTTGGGCTTCTAAAGAAAAAACGGGTGTTCAGCAGGTCAAACAATTCCTTAGCGCCGCCTGATTGACCATAAACTTTGGTGAGCTGAGAGAAACTTTGCATCCCTAATAAAAAGCAACCTCCGAATTTTCGGACTTCTGCAATGGTCTCTCCTAATAGTGGTAATTTGTGAAGGCTTGGCAATTCATCGCAAATGAACCAAATCCGCCGATCTGGATTAGGCGTAAGGCTTAACAACGTAAGGGAGGCCATGGCTAGCCACATAGACATTAAAGGCTTTAATGATTTATGTTGTTCGCCATTGGATGAAATAAAAAGCCAACCACTGTCCTGTTCATTTAATATGTAATCGCGAATAGAAAATGGGCTTGCCCCTTCTGAATTAAGTCCTGATAAGGTAGTAAGAGATTTTAAATAAGTGGTAATAACTGAACGAATGGAAATAGCCGTTTTTTCAATTTTACCGCTTACTAGAGTTGCAGCAGCCGTTCCTTTAAGATAATCCTCTAAATGAGAAAACTCACCGGTCAACAGCAATTTGAGCAGTTTCTCAACGGATCGATCTTTGTCTTTTCGCATTTTAGCTGCAACCGAGGAAAATACGGTTCTTGCAGCATTCACCCAAAAGGGATCAGAATCACCATGCATCGGAATAAGGCTTTCTGCCATGTTTTCAAAATCGGAATCCCGAGGTGCTTCAAGCCACAGATCCCAATTAGGACACCTCGCATCAAATGGATTTAGAATGACATCCTGATTTGAATCAAAATAATGCGGAATAAAGGCACATCCCTTATCATAGACAATAACCCTATCTCCCCTCTTGCGTAAGGCATCCATAATTTTCATAATGAGCTGACTTTTTCCAGTACCTACGGTTCCATGCACCAACAAATGTTGAACTTCGCTGTTCGCTTTGAGCGGAAACCCATCAATAGTGATATCAGAGTTTTCTTTTTTCTCTAGGATTTGTTGGATTACATTTTCCTTTGTGTCAATACGGCTGCCACGAATAAACTGATTAGCACGTTGCGCTTTTCCCCTGCGAATAAAATAAAAGGCAAGACAAAGTCCCAAAACAAATGAAAGTACGAATGCTGCCAGGGAAGATTTTCCTAGTAGATCCACTATGTGATCGGCATTCTCTTTGTAATAGGGATAATGCAAAATTGTATCCACGCTTTGTTGATAGTTTTTTCCGTGAAAGGGAAGCGTGAAGGTATGCTTTTGTCCTACGAGATTTAAGAAACTTGCATAGTAATAAGCAATGGCTTGGTGGAATTTTTCGGGAGATGTAACCAACCAGGTAATTAAGCCGGTTAATACGACCCAAAGAAAAAGGCAAACCCAAGCAAGCGTTTTAGTAATTTGATCCCACATCCGCAGATTGTGAAAGCTGATTTGCCCGCCGCGGAAGCATTGGGAAATAAACTTGAGGATTTTATTGATATTTCGGCAGAAAATATCAAAGAATCAAATTATATTGCTGTAATTAGTACAAGCAATTTGACGGAACCAGATCAAACTAAAGTATTAGGTTTTATTGAAAATGAGCACGATTGGAAGAAAAATACAGTTGGCTTCAAAGTTGATAGAAATTTTGATTGTAAGATATTGAATAATGAAAGCATTGTTATTGCTTCCGTAGACTCATTATCAACATATCAAGATGGAGATACAGTTCTTTTCCTATTTAATAAAAAATATATGATTGGCACCATGCATCAAGGCTTTATTAAACCAATTGATAACCTACTATTAAAAATAGACGTAAAAAATGCCTCGATGGTCGGCAAAGTTATGAATATAGAAACTAAATATATTAAGGACAAAAATACTGTGGTTTCTATTCTAGAAAAATTTAATTTAGGCACCTTATCTAATCTTATTAGTTCGCTCAGCCAGTCACTCCAGTCACATCCTGCTTAGAGTATATATTATTCGATTCATCATAATTTATTTCCCATTTGATAGGCGAGAAATCGGTATTCCAATCGATAATATCGCTTTTTTCTTCTCTTTTGATAATAGTGATTAAAGGTTTTGTAATAATTGAATATACAACTATTTCATATGTAATTTTAGTAAAATAGGACACCAAAATAAATTTCATCATGTATTCCATAGGCCATATCCCATAAAACGACAGGAAACAGAATAGTGTTGTATCCGTTATTTCTGAGATAAGGAGAGACTGGAATATTCGTTTAAATAATGACCTCCCCTTATTCTTTATTTTTAATTTCTGAAAAATAAATGACGATATGAAAAAAGAAACTGAAAATGCAATAGTCGAGGCAACGTATGTTCTAAGCATTCTTGAAAATACGGTTTCAAAATCATGTTGAAATTTCCAAAATGGTGATGGCGGCAAGATAATCACCAAATAGATGCAAATATCAAATAATACCAATGCAGCAATGCAAGACAGTAATATTCTTCGGGCGTTTTGATACCCATAAATATCCGTAATTATATAGTCAAATATGTAACTGAACGGATATAAAAGCATCGCTCCAGTTATTGTGAATCCGCCTATGCTTATTAACTTTGTCGAAAGTACGTTGCTTAATAAAATTATGGTAACAAATAAAATAGCAATTAAAACAAGATACTTATATCGTGGTAAAGCGTTTGCCAGGCTTAGCTTATTTAAAGTTTTAGATGCGAAAATTGTTCCAATAAGATATCCATCTTTTCCCGAGAAATTATTCATAAACTCAGGATTATCTACAACATCTTCGTAGTCCAATGTTGATGGCTTTTTATGACCACCATCTATGGGGCTATA
Organism: Legionella donaldsonii; assembly: GCF_900452385.1. Lineage (NCBI taxonomy): Bacteria > Pseudomonadati > Pseudomonadota > Gammaproteobacteria > Legionellales > Legionellaceae > Legionella > Legionella donaldsonii. The sequence goes on from NZ_UGOA01000002.1 coordinate 10,660, forward strand.
CAGTAAATTATTATTTACAAAATCGATATTTAACTTATATTTATACATTTTTTCTTAAGGCTATATAGTAGTAAGGCGCAAAACTGTATTCATCGATATAATTTATACCGTCTTTTTCACTACCGAGTGCTAAATGTGTCCCTAAATGCTTAAACCCTATTTGTTCTGCAAGGCGAATAATAAAATTCTCACTCCAATAATAATCATTAATTTCACAATCTATAGCTAGAAGCTTTATTTTAGCAAGATCACCATCCAAGGAAGGAGCCCTTCCAATTCCTTTAACGGTTAAGTAATTTCGAGTATAAAGATTTTTAGTGCCACTTATAATAATTACATTCCCATTTTTTTCTAAGGAATTAAAACATTTCTCCAGCTCTGTTTTTATTTCCTCTTCGGTAGATAAATGAAAAAACATTAAAATTGAAAAGATAGCGGTATATGTTCCATACGGGTATAACGTGTTTTCAGACGTATTTTCGAAATACATCGAATTATCTTTGAGGCTACTATTTTTCGCATTGTTTAATGCATTTTGATCTATATCGCATCCATTTATTTTTTTACAAAAAGTACTTAAAAAATTAGTTGATCTACCAGAACCACAGCCCAAATCTAAAACATAATCCAGATTTGTATCATATTTTGCAGCAAATTCCTCAACATCTCTAAATGCAAGAAATCCAGTACCAGTGATACTACTCTTCCCATACTTCTTAATTTGATCATCGCTAAACTTCAACATTTATTAAAATACCTCTTATTTATGATGTTAAGCTTCCTGCAAATGTCCCACCCCACATTTAATTAATACCCCGCAAATGTCCCATCTTTAAAATTAATCTTTCTAATAATCCTATTCAATTAATTCAATATAATCTTCCATAGATATAATGTTTCCCACTCCACTTTGTTTATTCTCTCTTATGAAACTATGAAAGCATCCTTTGGTTGCAGGGTGCTCTAACCTATGTTTTTGATACCAATTCTTGAGAATACTACTTTGAGTTTTTATATAATTCTCAAATTCACTAATTAAATCGCTTTTTTGATCTTCCGTTAAATTTGTAAGGTAGTTATTTACCTTCTTATTAACATATTGCCTGTAACGTTCTGTTTGCGCTTCTTGTTTTTCTTTCTTTTCTTTTTCTTTCGCTTCTGAGATCTTGCGTCGTTCATTGATTAATGCTTTACTTGATTTACTATGCTTATAATCTTTTTTAAGTGCTTCAATCAAATATCCAGCGAGCCCTCTAATCTTCCCCGCTATAAAACTTTCTGATTGAGTGATTATCTCCACTTTCTCGCGTATATAGTCGTTATCATATTTTGCATATGTCTCTTCAATCATTTGAGTTGAAAATCCAAATGTATTAATCAGAAGTTGCTTTAATTCTTCATCAATCGACAAGTTATTTAGGGGAATAGGGGATTCATCAACATTTTTTTCTAACTTGAAACGTATTCTTGTGACTTTTTGATTAACTCGTTCCATTTCAGGAAAAATACGAATGGGCGATACTGTGTTTACCTCATTCACCCCAACATCTAGAACTCTTTTCTTAAAGTCTTTAAACACTTGATATTTACCATCAAACACTCCCATTAGCTTTCTAAAGATATCTAGTGGAAACCATGGTGTTTGCGCTAGCCCTTTGTAGCGAATACAGTTTTCATACAGCGCCAAACCATAGCCTGATTTGAATTTTGAAATCAGTTCAATGTTTATTTGGCCATAAATCTCAGGTTGATACATAAGATCTTTCATCACCTGGCTGTATTCATAGATGCAAACCCCATTTGAAAGTTCAGCAGATGCCAATATTGAGCTAGCCTTCCATTTTTTTTCTTGTCCAGTGGAGCAATCTATAACGTTCCATTCGATAGCTATTGTTATTAGTCCGATCAAGGCTTCTTTGAGCTTTGCAGTATCTTTGCTATTGTAACCAATCAGTTGATATAAATCTTTTCCTTTGATTTCAAACTGTTGTTTGTATGGAAGATCTGGATAAGCATTAAAGAGCAAAGCATTAAACAGCTTTCGCTGCACCAATGACAAATTATTAGAGCAATGTATCGCGTTAACATGTTTTTTGAGTTCGGGACTCTTATTATTTATTGCTATGCTTCCCATACGTTTCTCCATGCTACCTAACAAGTAATCCGAGTACTCGGATTCACTCTCAATCCGAGTACTCGGATTCTGCAATAATTTGTTCTAAATAATTAGAAACGTGCTTACACATATCTTCCACATTCACAAAACTAGCAATATCTTTGTTTAGTACAATCGATGGAAGCCCTCTATAATCTGACTTGAAGGTAAATAGTTTTTTTCCATTTTCAGAGGTGTAAGACTTGGCATTACTTGAACTTTTAGATTCAGCTTTGTGTTGTAATGTCTTCTCTTCAAATATCTTCTCTAATTTAGCCTGTGAAGTGATTGTTCTACCTAACTGATTAGCAATAGAAAGCATCTTGTTATAGTTGTCTTTAGACTTATTAATTAATTGAACAATCTTTACAGCAAGCTGTTTAGAGAGGGCGTGTATATCTGGAATAGCACGCACAATATCCTCTGGAATTTTTGAATAAGCCATTAATTCATTAAATGTGGAATAGGAAATACGTAATTTTTCCGAAAGTTCTTTTTCGGTTTTAAATACATTATCTGACAACAATCGTCTATAAAGCATCGCATTGGAATAATTACTAACATCATTTCGTAATTTGTTCTCAGCATCTTGAGATGCAATCGCATCTTGTACATTGGGAATATCTTTTCTAATTACAAGAAAAGGGATCCCAAGCCGCATACAAGCAATATGCCTTCTTCGACCAAAAATTACTTCATACTTTATTTTCCCATGAGGATTAGGATGATTTCTCACTAAAGCAGGCTGTAATTGTTTGTTTGATTTAATAGAATCAATTAGTCCATCAATATCACCTAACTCGCTTTCTTGGCGGTTAGCGTATTTCCATGGTTCGCATTCTTCTGGGTTTACATAAATTAATTCCTGCTCAGCAAATTCAATCCCAGCCTGAGTTTTAAAATAAGATGGAGTTTTAGGGGCCGCTTGTTTTAAAACAACTTCCTCATCAGCAGCTTCTATTTTTTTTACTTGTCCACTTTTCATTAGCATGCCTAATGGGCCAGAATTATGAACGTTTCGCTTACTATTATCCATGTCACTCTCCACTTACAAAGGATGCTTTAGATTGCTTTTCCCAGATTTCTTTAAAGTTATTAATAATTTCGAGGTTCACATCATCTAAATGTTGCAAAGCTCTGCGGTAAGCTTCACGGCTGCCACGCGGTTTTGAAACATCATAAATGGTTCCAATTTCATTAGCTGCTTTTGCCACTTCAACGGTTTCGCACATATGATTTGTGAGAATATATCTACCAAACTGCTCTCGCATCATATTTTCCATCTGTAATGCTTCGTTACTTCCGCTGTGTTTAGAAATAAGTATTCGCAAATACTCCAATTTTTTGGAAGGTAATTCTTTAAACATATTTCGTAAGGTAGCCGTGTACATAATAAAACTTGAATAATCGTTCATACTTGGAGGAATAGGAATAATGATTCCATCGCAGGCAATGATTGCGTTGAGCGTTAACAAACCAAGATTAGGGCCGCAATCGATTAAAATAACATCATATTGATTTTTAATAATCTTTAATGACTCTGATAAGCGAATAAAAGGAGAACCTAAGCGCTCATGGTTGTTTTCTTTTTCGTTAGGTAAAATCAGATCACAATCTTGTATAGCCAAATTAGCAGGAATGATATCCAGACCATCAAAATGCGTTTTTAGTATTACATTTTTGATGTTGTTAGGATTTGAGATTAACACATTGGTTATTGTGTCTTCGTAACGAAGTTCCAAATCTGGGATTAATCCTGAACTAATTAAAGTTGCTGTTCCTTGCGCATCGAAATCTAACAGAAGAACCTTTAAACCTTCGATAGCAATCTTTTTTCCTAAATCTACTGTAGTTTCAGTTTTCCCAACCCCGCCTTTTAAATTAGAAACAGCTATGGTTAAGCATTTCGAACCCTTTGGTCTTTTGTATCGAGTTTCTGCCTTATCTCTAAGCGCATTAATGGCAGCCAATGTATATTTTTTTACCTTTCTGCCATTTTCAGAGTCTTCGATTACTACGCCTGGTATATCATCTGAAGATTCTAATAATTTTCTGAATGTAGGATCAGAAACCTTTACCATTTTTGCGGCTTCAATTGCTCCCCAAGTTCTTGGTTTTTTTCTTTTTTCGGGATTAATTACAAAATTTCTTAATGTCAGTAACATTTCGTTACCCGCTTGATAGAACTTATCCATTAACTGTTCTGGATGATCTGTACCATACGTAATGATTTGAGGATCAAGCATGATTTCCCTTTTATTAAAAAAATTAATTTTCACATTTTTTATAATTTATCTGTGATTTATTGAAAATGCAACAGAAAATTAAAATTTCTATTTACTATAGAAACACAACGTGTTTTAATTTTTTTAAGATCATTTTATTAGTTGTTTAGAAGTTTAATAGGTCAATGTTCTTAAGGTTTGTAAGAGAGTCTGGGGGACATTTACGGGAATTGTGAGGGACGTTTACAGGGTTGGCTGCGGCGTTTACGGGATAGGGTGAGACGTTTTCAGGAAGTAAAAATAAGAAAAATAACTGATGGTGCGACGTTTACAGGTAGGGTGGGACGTTTGCAGGGATAATTGAGGAGAGACACTTGTGTCAAATTTAGAATTGAAGGGATTGAAGTTGCTTCGAGCCTTAGACAATTCATTCCAGGATGGAGAATCTATACCCAGCGAATCGATAACTCATTTAGCTGTTGAGTTATTAAATTCTGGAAAATATCAGCCTAGGAAACAATTTGATGAATCTATCTTAGACGAGCTCGCAAACTCCATAAAAGCCCAAGGGATTATCCAGCCACTTATTGTTAGAAAGATTGCAGAAGAATGTTATGAGATTATTGCTGGTGAGAGACGTTGGCGAGCAGCAAAAAAAGCAGGATTAACTTATGTGCCGGTTATTATTAGAAATATTGATGATAATGTTGCTCTCGCATTTTCACTGATTGAAAATATTCAACGTGAAAATCTTAATCCGATTGAAGAGGCGTTAGCATTAAACCGTTTTCGCGAAGAGTTTGAAATGACTCATGAGGACATAGCACAAATGATAGGGCGCTCTAGAGTTTCGATTACTAATACGCTTCGCTTACTATCCTTGGATTCTAGAGTAATAGAGATGTTAAACGAGGGTAAGATTGATATGGGGCATGCCCGATCACTTTTGAAACTTTCGTCAGAACAGCAATATCAGGTTGCATGCACCGTCATTGAGAAACAGCTGAATGTGCGTGACACGGAGGCATTAGCAAATCGATTGAAGTCATCAGGGAATGAGGGACGTGAGAAGACTTTTTCTTTAGCTACACCACATGACAAGTGTGAGGAGTGGAGTACCTATCTATCTCAACAATTTACAACAAATGTTTCTGTAAAAGTAAATACTGAGGGTAAGGGAAAAGTGATTATCGAAGTGAATTCCGCTAGCGAGGTTGATTGGTTGATCAAGCTAATGAGCGGAAGAGGATAGTTATCCACAAAATCTGTTGATAACGTTGTGTGATATTCGTGGGTTATAATATAGTTAAGCCTTTTAATGAGAAAAAAGAGCGTGTTTAATTTTTGGATTAATGATGAGACCATTGCGTATTTTTATCAGTAGCGTACAACAAGAATTTAAAGAAGATCGTCTAGAGTTATGCCGCTGGTTGAAAAATGATCCCTTAATGCGTCGTTTTTTTGATCCATTTTTATTCGAAGAATTGCCTGCCCATGATAGAAGAGCAGATCAAGTTTATCTGGAACAAGTACGTGCCTGTGATATTTATATTGGTCTTTTTGGCAATGATTATGGCTTTGAGAATGCAGAAGGTGTTTCCCCTACTGAGGAAGAATACAACCTAGCTTCCGAGGAACACAAGACCCGATTAATTTTCATAAAAGGAAATGAAGAAAGTAAACGCCACCCTAAAATGAAAACCCTTATTACTCGTGTAGGAACTGAATTAATTAGAAGGCGTTATCAATCTATCTCCGAGCTTATCTCGGGTGTTTATGCTGCCTTAATACATGATTTAGAGGAACGAAAATTAATTAGAAATAGCCCTTTTGATGCCGCCCCATGCAGAGGAGCAACATTATTAGACTTGGATGAAGAGGGAATAACAACTTTTTTACGCCGAGCAAAACGCGGACGCGGATTTCCATTGTCTGTCGAGGCGACTTCTTTTGAATTATTGTCCCATTTGAACTTGCTGGATGACGATAAGCCTACACATGCAGCAATGTTACTTTTTGGAAAACAACCACAACGGTTTGTTATGTCATCCGAGGTAAAATGTGCTCATTTTCATGGTACAGAAGTAGCTAAACCCATTCCCTCATATCAAGTATATAAAGGCACCTTATTTTCACTGGTCGATCAAGCGATTGATTTTGTAATGTCCAAAATTAATCTTTGGGTGGGAACCAGAGAGGGAGGGGCCGAAGTACCTGTTGCCTATGAAATTCCGCAGGAAGTTGTGGCAGAAGCGATTGTCAATGCCGTTGCTCATCGTGACTACGATAGTAATGGAAGTGTGCAAGTTATGCTGTTTGCAGATCGATTGGAAATTTGGAATCCAGGTGGACTTCCTCCATCATTAACCTTAGAAAAATTACGTCATCCACATGGTTCTGTACCAAGGAACCCTTTACTTGCTGAACCTTTGTATTTAACGAAATATATCGAGCGCATGGGAACTGGTACAGGCGATATGATTCGCCGCTGCCGTGAGGTTGGACTGCTAGAGCCTGAATTTTCTATATCTGACGGATTCAAGACAACCATTTGGCGTAAATCATCATCATCGACGACCGGACAAGTTACCGGACAAGTTACCGGACAAGTTACCGGACAAGTCGATCCATGGATTGAGCGGGTACTCAGAGCATGCGAATTAAAAGGAGAGCTGAAAAGTATAGAACTGCAAGAGGTTGCTGGGATCAGGCATCGTGAGACTTTTCAACGCAATTATCTTGATCAATTGCTCAGGGATGAGTTAATCGAGCGTACTATCCCAAATAAGCCTAAAAGTAGATTGCAAAAATATCGCTTGTCCCAAAAGGGAAAAATTTTATTAGAAGAGTTATCTAAAAATAAAAAATAGAATTAAGCAGGTGTTAGAAAAGAGAAAGAGATAAAAATAATTATTAAAGTGACTTTGTTTGAATGATTTCCTGTTTAAGTGAGCAGTGTTTAGAAAATATCAACGAAGGGCAATTTTTATGCCTTTAAGTAAAAAAATTAACTTCCATATTTTAGTTTTAAGCGTTGTTCTCACTATAAGCAATGGTTTTGGTTACATAAAAAACGTCGTTTCATTAAGCGCCATTAAAATGCGTATATAATAACTCTGTATATTAAATAATCATTAAGCATAGATAGATTCGATATTAAAAGGGAAGATCAGCCAAGCCAAAACGGTAAGCCAGGGTATCATTTAGAAAATAGCCATATTAGCAATGCGTTTCAGGCGATCCGGGTTATCTTCAACATAAATTGCGGTAGTAACAATGTTGGCATGACCTGCAAGACGAGAGACTGCTTTTATATCAGCGCCTTGCTCAATTAGTCGGGTAATGAAAGTACGTCGACCAGAATGGGAGCTTGCCCCAATGATTCCTGCCTTATCATAGAGTGACTTGAACCATTTTTGCAAACTATTAGGCGTAAAGCGACTTTTACGTTGGGTCTGAAAAAAGGGTTTTTCTAGTGCAACATGTTTTAGAGTATCCAGATGTGCTTGGAGTGCTTTGCGGATTTTTTCATTGGCAAGATAAGCATAACGCTGTTTTTCACCTTTGGTCATTGAGCGCTTCAAACAAATCTCTTCAAGTAATTGATAGTTGTAATCGGCTACATCTGCAATAGTGAGAGAGGCAATTTCTTTCACTCGAAGTCCAAGTCCAAAAGAGCAAAAAATAAGTGCTACATTTCTAATAGCAAACTGCCCATCTTTGGCAACAATAAGCAGTCGCTTAAACTCCGTCTCACTTAAGACCCTGGCTTTTCCTTCTTTTGGCATAAAAGACTCAATATTTTCCTGTTTTAATGATATTCTAAATAAATTAGGCTGTCTTGGCAAAAGCAAAAATAAAACTGTTGTTTATAGTAGAACTTTAGTATGAATACACTCATCGATGCAGCAATAAAATATCTTTCCAATCATTATTGCAGTGAAAAAGAACTCATAAGGCAATTGGAGAGGGATTTTTCGCATGTGCCCGAGTTAGATGCTCAGATTCATGCAACCATAGCTCGCCTTCGGGAATTACATTTAATTAATGATAATCGTTTGGCTGAATCATTAAGTGCCCGTTATATCCATAAAGGGAACCGTTTTATTCAACAAATATTAAAACAAAAGGGCGTTAAAGAAGAAGTGATTGAGCAAGTCTTAGAACATATTGAACAGGAAGAAGTTCGCGCTCTGGATGAAGCTCGGAAAAAATTGCGTGGGTTTAAAAATGAGGCCGATGAGGCGATAAACACAAAATTGGCTCGTTTCTTAAGTGGCCGAGGTTTTTCCCATGCTACGATAAAAACCGTACTTAAACAGTTAAGTGAAGAACAGACCACTTAAAGTTTTAGATAGTGTAGTGGATGAGTACAACAATCATTTGCATCCTTAAGAAAAGAATACAGTAAATTAAACTCTGAATGAAATGATAAACTTACAACGCATCATGATTATTGGTCGACCAGGAAGTGGTAAGTCCACTTTTTCTGTTAAGTTGCAAAAGAGTCTAAATATTCCCTTGTTCCATTTAGACAAATATTTTTTTATTGCCGATTGGGTGCCACGAGAATATGAGGATTTTTTGTCACTCCAAAAAGAATTAGTTGCTAAGCCTTGCTGGATTATTGATGGTAATTCCAGTAAATCATTCGAGATACGTTATCGCGAAGCCGACATGTGTTTGTACTTTAATTTACCCAAGTGGCTATGTTATTGGCTGGTATTTAAGCGCTTGTTTTATAAGGCTTCAGAAATTGATGATAGAGCCGCTGGTTGCAATGAAACGGTACGATGGTCGCTATTAAGTTATATGTGGAACTATGAACAACGGATTAACCCTTTATTAAACGTCTTAAAGAACCAATATCCAAAAGTGAAATTCATTGAGCTCCGTAGTCCATATGATGTGGCGCACTTGATGCGTGTGCTTACACATAAAGAAGAGTACAGTATTGTGACAGGATTTTAATAAATGATGCCGACGAATGTGATAATACTCTTGATGGGTATTGCAGGTACTGGTAAAAAAACTATAGGCGAGGCAATTACAACACTGGCTCCTCAGTTTCGATTAGCGCATCACCATGCTTGGATCGATCCGGTTCTAAAACTTCTAGGGAACGACGCTCAAGTATTTTGGTCTCTTGATGATAAAGGATGGGCAGCGCTTAACAAGGTCCGAGATGTGATTTTTGATACGATGACTAAGGTTTGTTCTAAAGAAACGAGCTTTGTTATTACCTATGAGCTTTTAGCGAATAACTCTTGGCATCAGGAATTTTTTAATCAAGTACAAACCGTTGCTCAAAAACGGGAAGCCGTGTTTGTTCCTGTACGATTGATTTGTAATGATGCAGAGCTTGTTAAACGTTTAACAAGTTCAGATCGAAAAGGCTATTTTAAAACACAGGATGAGGCACTCATTACAAAAAGACTGTTTGAAGAAGACGTTTATTTTAGCAAAGAGCTGTATGAAATGACTCTAGATGTGAGCTGTCTTTCCGCAGAGGAGTCAGCGCGTCGTATTTTGGATTGGACTTCCTTAGTTTATGGGAGTAAAAATCAGAGTCTTGAATTTAAACCATTGGGTCAAAAAGATTTGAACTTAATGACCCAATGGTTTGCAGAGCCTACAGTGAAACAAGGGTACGCACGAAATCAACCGTTTTCTTTGGAAGATATTAGTGCAAAGTACGCACCTCGCATTGAAGGCATGGATCCAGTCCCGAGTTTTATTATTTATTTGAATCAAAAACCAATTGGTTTTATTCAATATTACTGTCTGACCGATCATTTACCCGAAGGAATTTCAGGAAATAATGCTTCCTTGTTTGACGAGGCAACACCTGAACAATTAGCTGGTCTCGACCTTTTTATTGCAGAGCCATTGTGTCGTGGAGTAGGGTTGGGCAGACAAATTATAAGGCGTTTTATTGCCGAACAACTCTACAGATTTAAAGCTGTTGTGGTTGATCCACAAATTGGAAACGAGCAAGCCATTGCGTGCTATCAAAAATCCGGGTTTCTTCCCACGCAATACAGTGAAGACGCTAATTATTTACTCATGATAAATATGCTTTCTTATAGAGGATCCTATGACTATTCTTGAAACTCCCCGTCTGATTTTACGTACATGGAGAGAAGCGGATCTTGATCCTATGTCACTTATTGATCAAGATAAAAAGGTATGCCAATTTTTACCAGGAATAGGGAACAGGAGTGCTACAAAAGCAGGCATTGAGCGGATTATCGCACATTATAAAAAGAAGGGATTTTCTTTGTATGCTGTTGAACTAAAAAATACTGGGGAAATGATAGGATTTTTAGGATTAATGACACCTTCTTTTGAAGCGCACTTTACCCCTGCTGTTGAAATTGGCTGGAGACTTTCCTCAACCCATTGGAATCAGGGTTATGCTACGGAGGGAGCAAAAGCGGTTTTGCATTATGCATTTACCTCTTTAAATCTTCCCGAAGTAGTTTCATTTACAGCAGTGAATAATCTAGCTTCAAGACGTGTTATGGAAAAAATTGGTTTACAACACAATACAAAGGATGATTTTGATCATCCCAAATTGGAGCACAATAGTCCATTGAGACGACATGTGCTTTATCGATTATCCAGAGCTAGTTATCTGAACAACAAGAGTGTCCAAGAATGATTTGGGAGACCACATTAAAAAAAATTACGGATGAAACGGCGAATCGCGCTGCTAATAGGTGGGTAAAAAATCCTACCCATCTTAAGCTTATCAATAATCAAATTAACTGTGTTTATCGATTTGAATCTAAGAACCAAGGCTTTTACCTTCGCATGACCCATGAAAAAATACGAAAAGCTCGTGAACTTTTGAGTGCCATTGATTTTCAGAAGCACTTATTTTTGTGTGGTACGCCTATTTGTGAGCCGGTTGCATCCCAAGAAGGAAATGATGTTGAAACGGTACACCAAGAAGATTTGGAATTTTTTGTTCATGTTTGCCGTGAAGTGCCGGGGCAAATCATGCATTTTGATTATTCAGATAAAAAAGCTTATCTAACATGGGGAAGGGCTCTAGCGCTATTGCATCAAGCCTCGCAAAGTTATGTTGCATCAGAGCATCATTTTTTAACTTGGGAAGATTTGTGGCGTGAGACTGGGGATTATGCGCGTCAAGAAGAGGCTCTGATCCAGGATTTATATCAAACCATCACGACTCGCTTCAAAACTTTTTCAATCAACTCAGCTAGTTTTGGCCTAACTCATGGAGACCATCGTCCTGGGAATGTGCTTTATGATGGGAGACAAGTTCATCTGATTGATTTTGATGAGCCAGTTTATCATTGGTATCTTGCCGATATTGCCAAACCTTTTTTGGACTTATGCAATAAGCCATGGCCTCTATGGAAACCACTGTTTGAATGGTTTATAGAGGGGTATAGGCAAATCCGGCCATTGAGTTCAGACGAATTAAAAGAAATGAATCATTTTTCGCAAATGAAAAGCTTGGATATCTACCTTTGGTGTAAATACAACTGGTTTGAAGAAACAGCGCCAGGAGGAAAGCCACGGGAGGAGTGGCTTCATGACTTAAAAACTATGGCATTAACGCCTTTGTTTTATGTACCATAATCGATTAAGGCGATTTATATTGGAGTGGGTAATGAATAATATCATGGATGCGCGATAGTTCATTGGTTGGATTTCGGTAGCCATGCGGTTGATTGGCATTAAAACGAAGCCCTTCTTCTTTAGAAAGCGTTTTCCAGCACCCGCCTAACAAAAGCTCAATCGTTCCATCCACAACAATGACATGCTCAATGACTCCATGTTTATGTGGAGGTGAAAGATGTTCACATTCGGGCAATAACTCAATAACAAACAACTCAAAATGGAGTTGTTCATCAAAAGGAAACAAGGGAAGTACTCGTATTTTTTCATCATCTGGATGTAAAGTTTCAGCATGTCCTGCCCTATAAATAGGATTGGTTGAATTATCCAAACTGTCTTCAATAAACGATGAAAAGGAGGCTTGAAAACCGCTCGCTATTTTCCATAAGGTAGAAATCGTTGGGCTTGATTCTTCTCGTTCAATTTGCCCAAGCATCGCTTTAGAAACACCGGTTTTAAGCGCTGTTTTGTCTAAACTCCAACCTCGTTCTTGTCTTAATGATTTTATTGTTTTTGCAATACGTTTTGAAATTTCTTGCATGATGTCTCTTAATAAAAAGCTTGTGCGTTTTAGCGCACGAGTATATACTGGTTTATTATGCGTTATAACGCACGAATTGTGAAGTAGATTGTGGAGGACTGTATGGTTTTTAAAAACAAACTGGTCGCGGTGCTTAATAAGCGTATTGAGCCAGGAAAAGTGATGAATGCGCTTGCTCATATGTGTATTGGTTTAGGCGCTGTGATTGGTGAAGAAGAATTGCGTTTAACCGATTATCGAGATGCAGATGGAGGTTCTCACCCTTATATTTCAGAAATACCCTTTATCATTCTTTGTGAGAACTCCAACAAAATTAGAACATTACGCCAGAATGCCTTAGCAAAAAATGTTCTTTTTAATGATTTTACCGATACGATGACTGTGGGTACCTGGCAAGAGCAAATTGAAAGAACGGCACAGGTTAAAGAGAGTGATCTGATTTACTATGGCATTGTTTTGTTTGGGGATTGGGACGTAGTGACAGAGCTCACTAGGAAATGTTCTTTGTGGCGATGATAAGTGAGTGATCATGATGAATAAAGGTAAAAATTTAAGTAAAAGCGCCCAAATCATACAGGATTTTTTATCTCAAAAGGGTCTATCGTGTGAGGTCAAGGAACTTGATTCGAGCACACGCACTGCAAAAGATGCTGCTGATACTTTGGGTTGTGGTGTTGCTCAAATTGTGAAGTCACTATTATTTTGCACTGAAAAAACCAACAAGCCGGTATTGGTATTAGCAAGTGGTGTTAATCGTGTGAATGAGAGCCTGATTGGGAATCTCATCAATGAATCTATTGGGAAGGCTGATGCAGATTTTACACGAGAAATAACTGGTTTTGCGATTGGTGGGGTCCCTCCAGTTGGCCACAAAAATGTTATTAATACGGTTCTTATCGATGAAGATTTGTTATGCCATGAAGTCCTCTGGGCCGCAGCAGGAACGCCCAACGCAGTATTTTCATTATCTCCAGAAGCACTTAAGCAGCTAACAAATGGGATAGTGGTAAAGATTAGAGAGTAAGTTATGCAAAAAATATTTTGGGATAATCCCTATCAACGCCAATTAATGACTAAAGTAGTGTCAGTGAATGAGAATCGACTACTTTTTGCAGAGACTATTGGTTTTTCGTTTTCCGGTGGTCAAGAAAGTGATACAGTTCGCGTGAATGGCCTGATGGTCACTCATTCTGAAATAGAAGATGACTTGATTTATTATACATTACCTTCGGAGCATGGGCTTTCTGAGGGCGATGTTGTCTTTATGGAAATTGACTTCGTTCGTCGCTACAAATTGATGCGTCTTCATTTTGCTGCTGAATTAATCTTGGAACTTGTCCAAAGAATGTTTCCTATTGAAAAAATAGGTGCTCATATTGCTGAGCATAAGGCTAGAATCGATTTTAACTATCAGCACAATATCTCGGATATCTTTGACACTCTCTTGCTTGAATACAATCAAATTATTGCAAAAGATATGCCTATACGCACTGGGTTTTCTGATGAGAAGAGTCAAAGACGTTATTGGGAAATCGAAGGATTCTCTAAGGTTTCTTGTGGTGGAACACATGTAAAATCAACCGCGGAAGTGGGCTATATTACGTTAAAAAGGGCGAATGTGGGTAAAGGTAAAGAGCGAATTGAAATTTATCTGGTACAATAAATCAGCCTAAACGTAGAGTGTTGGATGTTAGCCAAAAAAGAAGCTATTAATACCATAGGAATTACGTGTGAATGCACAAGAAATTACAGTCTTAAATGATTTAAAAAACGACATAAACCAATTGCTGGGATTTCATGAAGAAACACCAAGGATTAATTATGGTCCTTGTGGTGCGTTTGCCAAATTATTTTTTGATGCGTGGAATAGCCGATTTCAGGATAAAGTGCATATTGTTTTTGTGATGGTGATATCCCATGAAGAGTGCTGGCATATTGCATTGCGCATGCCTTCAGGAGAACTTTACGATGGTGGAATTGGTCTTCATTGTGAAGAAGTTTATGGAGATGGTTATTTATTTGAAGACATGATCGAATATGATCATGAACGTTTGGAAAAATGGTCTTATGGTCTTGAACGTGAGTATCCACGATTTTGTCCTGACTTTAATAAAGAAGCGGTTAATTCATTAGTTATTCATCATCTAGATCGATTGAGATCTCAAGGAAGTTGACATAATGCATTATTCATCCCAAGAAGCAATTCAAAAATTAAGTAATGAGCATTACTCAAAACTGCGTTTTTTTTTGGACTAGCACTGTTTCTTGAGAGGAAGGAGCGCAAGCCCTGATATTTGATGAGAAATTCGCTATGAAACAAGAACACCAACTGATTTATGAGCTAGAAATTTCTCTTTTAAGGTCGGAAATGAGAAAATCTATTGCGCAACTGAAACTATTGATTGCTGATGAGTTTATCGAGTATGGGGCCTCTGGTTCAATTTACAATAAGAACGACCTACTTGATTCTCTTCCAGAAGAAGAGTCACGAAGCTATATAGTTAATGATTTTTCAGTATTGGAGGTGTCGCCCGAAGTCATGTTGACAACTTATAAGGTTACTGTTGACTCAAAAAGCTCTTTGCGTTCTTCGCTCTGGCAATACAAACACAATCGTTGGCAAATGGTTTTTCATCAAGGCACGCCTTGCCAAGAGGAATAATTTATTTTTACAGGTATTAAGATGATAACAATAGCCTATCTAAAACATCACTCCGAATGCATTCCGGCGCTTGCTAAGATTTGGCATGAAGTATTAGGAAAAATTTGGGTTCCTGATGTGCCCATTTCACGTGTAGAAGAAAATTTAAGAAATCATTTAAACATCGAACAGTTACCGCTCACTGTTGTTGCTTTTGATGAAGACAAGCCTGTTGGGATGTGCTCTTTACGCGTGAATGATGGGATACATCCTGAATTAACTCCATGGCTAGGTTCGTTAGTGGTATCGCCAAGCCATCAAAAACAAGGCATTGCAAAACAGCTTATTCACCGAGTCAAAGAAGAGGCTGAAGCATTAGGGTTTAAAAATCTTTATCTTTTTGCTTTTGATCCTGCCATTCCAGAATATTACAGTCGTCTTGGTTGGCGCACGATTGGCATGGACGAATTTAAAGGACATCCTGTCACCGTTATGGAGATAATGTTGTGAAGATTAGACAATTGTTTGATGCGGATTGGCATCCATGGAAAGAAATACGTTTAGAAGCTCTGACCAACTCACCAGAAAGTTTCGGCTCTTCTTATGAAGAGGAAGTGTTTATGTCCGATACTGATTTTCAAAATGGATTAAGCAAAGGGTATGTATTAGGTGCCTTTGTTGATGATTTATTAGTGTCTTGTGCTGGATTCTATACGCTTAATTCACTTAAAACAAAACACCGTGGTGTACTTTGGGGTATGTATACTCGACTTGAATACAGAGGGAAAGGTATTGCAACAGCATTAATTCAAACCCTGATACAGCATGCAAGAACCTGTGTCACTCAATTGCACTTAACCTGTGTAGTAAGTAATTTTGTGGCTCGCGCTTTTTATCAAAAGCAAGGGTTTCGAATTTATGGCACTGAACCTAAAGCGCTTAAAATTAATGATACCTTCTATGATGAATATTTAATGGTATTGGATTTTAAAGAGGAACCTATGAAAAAACTAGATACCTATCAGAGCCTGTGTACTGAAGTATATGATTTAAGTAAACCTAATGCACCACAAAATGAGTACTCATTCTATCGAAGCTATGCTGTAGAAGCTAAGGGCCCCATTTTAGAACCTATGTGCGGCACAGGTCGATTTTTATTACCTTTGGTTGAAGAAGGATTTGATGTTCATGGCTTTGATGCAAGTCAGCCAATGCTAGAACGATTGCATGCAAAAGCTATTAGCAAAAACCTTAAGCCAAAAGTCTGGCATGGTTTTATTGAAGATTTAAATCAATCCAATCAATATTCTTTAATTTTTATACCCAGTGGTTCATTTGGCCTCATCACAGAAAAGGCGGATATCCAAAAAGCCTTAAAAATCATTTTTGAACATATGGAAGATAAAGGACTCTTTGTATTTGAAGTAGAGACACGTCAAGCCGTGCCTAAAGAATTAGGTATATGGAGAGGCTCAAGATGGCCTAAAGAAGATGGAACACTTATAGTCTTAAGCCAATTAGCCACGCTTGATAATGATGTTTGTTACTCTATTGGCAAATATGACTTGGTTGATAACAACTGTGTAGTGCAAACAGAGGTTGAGGAATACAAAATTCGCATTTATCAAGACCCTTCTTTCTTGCGCAATTTGCTTACTGAGGTTGGTTTCAGCAATGTGCGGATGGTTAAAGGATTTGACCGAAACTCATCACCTGATGAAAAAGACGAAAGTATTGTTTTTGAATGTAGAAAATAATTGAGGATAAAAATGAATATTCTATGTCCAACACCACTGCAAAAAGGAGACACCGTCGGGATTATCTCACCGTCGAGCCCTATTATGGAACAGGATATAGAAGCGGGAGTGCATTTATTAAAGTCGCATGGATTTAAGGTAAAGTATGCAAAGCATATGCTTGCATCAGAACGATTTTTAGCGGGAAAAGACAGTGATCGTGCAAATGATGTGATGGATTTCTTTAAAGATTCTGAAGTGAAAGCAATTATTGCAACCCGAGGCGGACAAGGTTCACAACGTCTTTTACCTTTTTTGGACTATGAATTAATTCAGAGAAATCCAAAACAATTATACGGGTTTAGTGATACCACCGCGTTGCAATTAGGCCTATTTAAAAACAGTGGCTTAGTAAGTTATACAGGATTTACTTTGACTATTCATTTGAGTAACCAGGTTAAAAAAACATTACTTTCCTCTTTATTAGGCCAAGAGTACATGATTTCCAAAGGAATAAAGGTTCATGCAGGTGTTAGTCGAGGTCCTTTACTTGGTGGAAATTTAACTCTGATGACTAATTTAATGGGCACACCTTATCTACCTAGTTTTAAAGAAAGTATTTTGTTAGTAGAAGACGTTGGTGTCGAGCCCTATAATATTGATGGCATGCTCTCCCAACTAGATTTAGCAGGAATTTTTGATGAAGTTTCTGGCGTTATTTTTGGTACATTTGAACACTGTAAAAGTAAGAAATCGAATCAGTACGATGGTACGGTAGAAGATGTAATCAATGAATGGGCTTCAAAAATAAAAGTACCTTGCATTAAAGAGTTTCCCTATGGGCACGGTAAGCAAAATTGCATTCTTCCAATTGGCAAAGTAGTTACTTTAGATGCAGATAATACTTGCGTTACAATTCAAATTTAAAAAAAATAACTACTACTGATGAGAACATTGTTTTAATAGAGGCATAAATGAGTACACAAGAAATACCCAAAGAGTATCAACATATCTCTCCAGCAGGTGCTGAAGTTCGATTGCTGATGAATAATCATTTAGGTGGAATGGCTCACTGTACTTTAAAGGTGGGAACAATTTCCAAAGCAGTTCGTCATAAAACTGTATCTGAATTTTGGCATATCCTTTCTGGGGAAGGAGCTATTTGGCGTAAGTTGAACGATGAAGAGAGCATTACTCCTTTATCTGCTGAAGTCAGCATCGATATTCCCTTGGGAACACATTTTCAATATCGAAGTGATGCAGCAGATTTGGTGTTTATTTGCGTTACTATGCCACCTTGGTCAGGCAGTGATGAGGCAAGTTATATAGAGCATGGTGCCTGGCCTCCTACAGTGGAATAAATGAGATGACTTTAAAATTATCGTTTTTAGAAAATCCAAACCCTGATGATGTTCAAATATTAACGAATGGGGTTAAGGAGTACGCCAAACAACAAAGAGGATTCGAATCCTTAGATTTCTTTGCATGCTTTATTCGCGATGCAGATAATAGCATTATTGGTGGTTGTAGTGGTGGAACCCTCTATGGAGGTCTTCATGTTGATAATCTTTGGGTGGGTGAGTCCATCAGACATCAAGGATGGGGAACGAAGCTCCTGCAAGCGGCATTGAGGTATGGTAATGAAAAAGGTTGTGCTTTTGCAACAGTTAATACTATGGATTGGGAAGCAATAGAATTTTATAAAAAATTAAGATTTGAACTTGAGTTTGAACGGCATGGGTTTCAGAAAAACTCTATATTCTATTTTTTGCGGAAAGAATTTCAGGCAAAAAGAGAAATCGGACTCTTAAATGGTGATTCAGTCTCGAGCTTAAGTCAAAAACCAAAACTGCCTGTATCAGAATCTGTGGTTAGAGAAGAGGTTGTTTCAAAAAACAATGCGCCTTATTTTAAGTGGGGACAAGGTTCTGATGGATGGTGGTTAAAAAATGATGGTCAGTTTAGTGTTATTTATGAAACGATGCCTGCAGGAAGTTGCGAGGTAAAGCATTATCATCAGGAAACAGAACAATTTTTTTATTGTTTGCAAGGGCAATTGGTTATTGAGTTTGAAAATGATGAACAAGTGTTACAGGAACAGGAAGGAATAAATATTAAAGCAGGGGCAATCCATAAAGTGAAAAACAGTTCCGGAAATTTGGTTTCTTTTTTGGTGATTTCATCTCCTAATCTAATCGGGGATAGAGTCAATCTGGAGTCATAAAGTGTCTTCTGAACTGATTATCCGCAAAGCATTAATTGATGATGTTCAACATCTTCACCCTTTAATGGAGCAATTGGGTTATCCGCAATCGCCTGAAGAGTTGCAAAGGTGACTTGAGCTATTTACCAGTGAACTTCATTACGGTGTTTTTCTTGCGGAAATTGCAGGAAAAGTTGTTGGTTGGATTGCTTGGTCTAAGAGTTATCTTTTTGTTTCCGAAACAACAAGATTTCATATTGAAGGCCTTGTAGTCGACCAAGGATATCGTAATCAAGGAATAGGTAAAAAGCTTATGATTACTGTTGAAGAATTTGCCAGGAAGTTTAGTCCCTGTATCATTGATTTGACATCGGGGCTTAGGCGAGCCAAAGAGGGCTCCCATGATTTTTACAAATCGCTTGGATATCAGAATGAAGGCCATATGGCGAAACTGTATTTAAGGAAAATGCTGTGAATATCAAAGAATTACACTCTACTTTAAAAGTTGAGACAGCAACATTAGATGATTATCCGACCATCCAAAACATGGCACGATTTTATGTATATGAGCTCTCGCGTGACTGTGGTTTTATTTCAGATGATTGGGCTTTGCCTTCCGATGGTCTGTATGAGAGCTTTGACTTTAAAAATTACTTTGAAGAGCCGGAAAGAAAAGCCTTTCTGATTAATGTGGGTAATGAATTAGCAGGTTTTGCCCTATTAAATCAAGAAGGAATTTACCCGGATACTGCATGGAATATGGGCGAGTTTTTTATTACTGCTAAGTTTCAAGGTAAAGGTTTAGGTTATTTAGTTTCCTCTGAATTATGGAAAATGCATCC
This sequence comes from Legionella donaldsonii, assembly GCF_900452385.1. NCBI lineage: Bacteria > Pseudomonadati > Pseudomonadota > Gammaproteobacteria > Legionellales > Legionellaceae > Legionella > Legionella donaldsonii. The sequence goes on from NZ_UGOA01000002.1 coordinate 30,656, forward strand.
AGGCTTATGGGAGGTTTCTGTGATTCCAGAAAATAAGCGAGGGCTTAGTTTTTGGCGCAAAACTATTTCAAAAATTACAATGGGCAATTTCCAGGAAGAAATTAAAACAATCAATTATGATCCGCATCAACCACAACGAGTTATTTTTCGTTTTGATAGTACAGCACATGAATGCAGCAAGCCTTTAGAAAGCAAGAAAGAATATCAAATCCAATTTGTTGATGAACTTGATGAGGCCACAGAAAAACGAATGACTAAAGGATTCATTGCCTATGAAGCCCAACATGGTATTGATGTTAATTATCGACGTTTTTCAGTGACCATTTCTGCTGCCCAAGGAGAGGTTTTTGGAGTGATTAATGCCTATACAGCATTTTCTGAAATTTATGTAGATGATATTTGGGTGGACAGTACTCATCGTGGTAAAGGGTATGGCAGGCAGTTATTGCTTGCTCTTGAACATCACTTCAAAGGTCAGGGCTTTAATAATATCAATTTGGTGACCAGTGCTTTTCAAGCTCCAGAGTTTTATAAGAAGTGCGGTTTCATAGCAGAATTTACCAGAATCAATAAAAAAAATCCCAAGTTAAGCAAAACCTTTTTTGTTAAATTTTTTAACGAAGAGTCAGAGACACAAGGCATTCTTAAGGCGACTCATAGTGAATAGAAGTCAACTAGAAACAATCTGTAAAAAATTAAAGATGAACCAACTTTTTGACTTGCCTCAAAGAGTCTATGGCGGTCTTTTACATAAAATGTGGTGTCTGAAGTGCAATGGCTCGCCGTTTGCTGTAAAACAACTCAATAGCAGCATCCAATTGACTGAAAAAGTTAAATTCCAATATGAATTGACAGAAGAGATAGCTTTCCAATTTTCCCAGCGTACTTTTCCCGCAGTTCATGCTCTAAAATTAGAAAATAATTACTTAATTCTTTCAGAAGATGAGGCCTTTCTTGTTTATCCTTGGATAACAGCAAAAGCATTGGATAAAGACGCTATATCTGAGATGCATGCTCTTAAAATAGCCACTCTTTTGGCTAAAATTCATCGTATTAATCTTAATATTCCCCAGCTAAGTGCTCAAGAATTTGATATTCATCCCAATGAAAAAATTAGTGTGTTAATAGACCAGTCAGCAAGCAAAAATTTGGTGTTTAAGGAGCAATTAAAAAGGAATCAACGAGTAATAATTGAGCTTAACGATATCTATCAAAAAGCAATACCTATTCTACAAAGTAGTAGTGTAGTAAGCCATGGTGATTTGGATCAAAAAAATGTTTTATGGGATAAAAATGCTACTCCATTTCTCATTGATTGGGAGTCTGCGCGAAAACTTAATCCCACTTATGAAATAGTCAATTGTGCTCTTGATTGGAGTGGAATTACTACTCCGCTGTTTAATAAAACTTTATTTATAAAAATGCTAAAAACATATGCGTCTTCTGGAATAACAATAAATCAGGATCATTTGGAAGCTGCTTTTTATGGTGTTCTTGGCAATTGGATCAATTGGCTAGTATATAATATAAACCGTTCTTTTAGTTCTGATAAAGAGCAGCAGGACATTGGTATTGAGCAGGTGCTTCAGGTTTTACCTACTATTATTCAAGTCAAGGCAAGTATTCCAGAATTAACTCAATTAGTAACACATGAATTAGGAATAACCTTTTAACTTTCGCCAACTTTGATTACCATACTGCACGAAAGTAACTTAAGTTTCAAGGAATGCTTCATGACGAACATCAACAATAATAAAGCTGCATTAGTGACCGGAGCCAGCCATGGAATTGGTCTTGAACTTGCTAAAATTCTTTTAGGTGACGGCTGGGTTGTCTATGGAACAGGACGGGATGTGAGCAGTTTAGAGGATACTAAAGCGCTATTTCCTCGTTTTGTTCCCATTCAATCGGATTTTACTCGCAATAGTGATATTGAACAGGTTGCTAAAATTATTAATGATTCTGGAATATCGCTTCATCTTTTAGTTCAAAATGCAGGAATGAAAAGTCCTCCACGTCCATTAACCGAATATGATTGTGACAGTATTGATGAAGTGTTTCAGGTTAATTTATTAGCTCCAATGAAACTTACGGCACTACTTGCGGTACGGATGCCTGAGAAGGCTCGGATTTTATTTGTTACATCAAGAGCAGCTACTCTGAAACTTAAAGAAAGTTCAACATACTGTGCCAGCAAAGCGGGTTTGGATGAAGTAACTGCTATTGTGAGAAAAGAGTTAGCAGAGAAAAATATTGGTGTGTCTTGTGTTATTCCAGGGGAAGTGGATACAAGAATTCAAAAAATTTTAAGAGAAACAACTTCATTTCATTTACATAAAATGTTTGATGAAGCTTATCAGTCCGGTCAATTAATAAGCCCGGAAACTTGCGCGGAATTCCTTAAATGGTTTCTTTGCGACTTATCTTTTGATGAATTTAAGCAAAGCAATATGCCTGTTTCCATCTATGAAGAATGGCATCATCCATTTTGGCTTAAAGATAGGAATCAGTTACCTCCTTTTCCTTTCTAATTTGTTTATGAACTTTTACGAGCATTTCCAATAAAAGTTTAACTTTGGAGAATAGATGCTTCGTTTGTTCTGTTCTTTTTTCAAGGCATACTCTCTTATGGGGGATATGTCCCCACTCTTTCTATAATTGTTTCCTCAAATAGATCCGATCATGCCCCTCTAAATAATTTTTAATTGTCCCTAAATGCTGATAGCCTTGTTTTAAATAAAATCTTTCTGCCTGAAAAGAAAAAGTATTTAATGTTGATGCTGGAATTCCTCGTTTAATTGCTTCGGCTTCAACGCTGTGCAATAGTTCAGCACCGATACCAAGGCCACGGTATTCTTCCTTAACCCAGAGGACATCAACGTATATTGAGCAGCATCATTCAATAGGATGGGGGAATATTATGCAGGGTACGCCATTTCTTTAAAAGGGATTGCCGCGTTGAAGAATATTTTTGCTCTTTAATGGATAATTGAAGAATTCTATCGGTCCTGAAGTGGCGAAAATCCTGCCTTAATTCACACCAAGCCACCATAAGATGCACTTCATCAAAAAAACCGAGCGCGATAGGCCAGAGTATTCGTGTCGAATGATTGTTTTGTAGATCTTGATATTCTACTTCCATCTTTCGCTCTAAACGTATTGCTTTGCGAATGAGAATAAGATCACTATCCTTACTTTCAATACATTTTCCTGGAGGGACTAACAGCCCCGAAGCTTCCAGTTGCCGTTTTAAATCAGAAGGCAAAACTGCTGAAATTTTTGCAAGCACATTTTGAGCAGCAGTTTTAAGTTGAGTATCTGCTCGTTGTGCAACCCAACGTGATCCTAATACCATTGCTTCAATTTCATCATCTGAAAACATTAAAGGAGGTAACATAAATCCAGGTTTTAGCACATAACCGACACCGGGCTCACCTTCGATTGGCGCGCCAAAGGATTGTAAGGTTATTATATCTCGGTAAAGAGTTCGTAGGCTCACGCCTAATTCTTCTGAAAGATTTTTGCCACTAACGGGTAATCGATGACGTCGTAATAATTGAATTAAATCAAATAAACGTTCAGTTCGGGACATGTTGTACTAATTACTGCTGCCAAATTATGTCAGTAGTATATCATGAATGCTCATAGAAATACGAAGTCGCTTATTTTGGTTATTACTAATGACAACGAATTTTTTGGGTTAATGGATATTCTCAAGAAACGTTCTAAAGCCATCTGCAATCGGGCTATTCTGATTGGTATAATAGGCTTGGTAGGCTTGTCGATCCACACTCAGTATAAACTGATTAGATGCGAGTATATTCCAAAACAGCCGGATTTTTTTGGCTAAAAGGAACGCACTTAATAGCTGTTCCTTTGTCGCGAATTCTAACCAATTTTCAAGGCAAGCATCTTGAAGTTGCTGGTAGATTGAATCATCTTCTGTTACTCCATGGTGAGTAATCGATTGTTCCAGAGAGGTATGCAACGAAAAAAATGGATGAATGATAGCCGTCTCGCCCCAATCAACAAACGTCATTTTTTTAGTATTTGGATCAAGAAGAACATTCTTATCATGAAAATCGTGATAACCTATGGTTTCAGGGATCCTAAAGCTTGCTAATAATTTGCACTGAGCTGAAAATTTCAAACTTAGACTGTGTAATGTTTGTAATTCTTTATCCGTTAGACCCTCTGCTTTTAAAAAAGCAGTTTGCTTTAACATGTGATCATAAAGAAAAGGTAATTGATTTAATCGCCAATCAGGTACGCCTAGTTTGAGAAACCTTGCGATGCAATCTTCTGCTCTGCGTTGGATTGCGGCATATTGCTTTATTGCTTGGAATAATAGCTCTGGCATGAAATTAGTTTTAAGCGTTTGACGCAAAGAAATACCTGCATCTCTCATTAGAAAACAATGTAAATCATTGTTGATCTCGATTACATCAGGCACATTGGCATGGAATTGGGAAGATAAAAGCCGAATGATCTTGGGCTCATTGGATAGAAATAGGGATGGTGGTGTTTGTTTTAAATAAAAATTTTCTGTTGATGTTGCAAAGCGGATCACATGAGACCATGGTGTTGACAATACAATTTCTGGCGAGTGTTCTATTGAGTAGCCATTAGAAACTAGGCAATCGGTTCCCCATTTAAAAAGTGGTAGTAGATTATTCATTTTTGGAAGTCAAAATGAACAAAGAAATCTATGAGAAAAATATAAGTCTTACTTAACATAAAAAACATCCTTTTAAATGGTTACCAAGTGAATATTATACATAAAAAAGCGAGGACAGTTGGCTTGGGTTTCCAATAGAATAGTAAAAGTAGGGTAAAATAATGGAACAGCAAGATGATTTACTTGTATCTGTTTGGTGTAAAAAAAAGAATAATGCATTAATTCTTAGTTTGCTTATTCAACCAGGTGCCAAATGCAATCAAGTAGTATGTACTGTTGGAGAGGAACTAAAGATAAAAATCGCGGCACCTTCTACTGAAGATAAAGCCAACATGGAATTAGTGCGATACCTGTCTGTCTTATTCAAAGTCCCTAAAAGTCAAATTAAAATAAAGAGAGGCCTTAAGTCTCGACACAAGATCATTGAAGTCATTGGTTGTGGTGTTGATGCTCTTCAGTGGTGTAAAATTTAAAGAATGATTTTAAATAATGAGCCTAAAATGCTGGATACAACAATAATTGAGAACAATTGGCGCTCTCGTGGCTTTAGTTTTGAGCTTTGGGAAGATCACCCAGGTCAAATTTGGAAGGATTTTAGGCATGAAACAGATGAGTTATTCATGTTGCTTGAAGGTGAAGTTATTTTAACCGTGGGCAATAAAACGTTAAAACCTGCTATTGGAGAAGAAGTATTGATTCCAGCAGGAGTAGATCATACGGTTCAAACCAGTTCCACCACAGGAAGCCGTTGGTATTATGGTTACAACCTACGTTTCGCACCAAGATAAACGATTTTTATAATTATTCTGTTCAATAGCCAGGCAGGAGAAGCCTGTGCCACGCGCAGATTCTGCGGCAAGTCCATAGATTTCAAGAGCATACTGACCAAAATAAGAAATGATTTGTTGATGTACTGGTTTTAGATTAGTTACCACACGATGTTTTTGATCGTTTGTCAGGATGGTTACAACAGCTATCACGTTCATCAGCTCAGCAATCCATTTCATTGTGGGATTTTGTACTGGCTTACCCAGCTGATTGGGAAGTGCTTCATCATGCTCCTTTAAGCATTGCCTGATGTGAGCTTGAGCAAAATTGTACACCATGAGACAAAGCGTCATTACCATCATCAAGGCTGTAATTCGCTCAGGTGTTTTAAGGAAGAAAGAGTCCAGTTCGAAGGCATTGTTTTTCATGAATTTAAAGCTTGATTCGACACAGGATTGCTCTTTATATTGTTGAAGCATGGCATGATTATTCAATAGCGAGCTATCACATTGATTACTGGCCAAAATAAAGCGTCCCAGTGTTTCTTTTTTAGCACCCACCCTCTCCAGACAGGTAGAAAGACAGGCTTGTATTTGATATCCAATCACCATTTTTTGAGCTCCAGGTTTTGGGCGACCTTTCCCTGTATGGCGTTCAACAGGTAGAATCTCATAATGAATTTGGTGGTATTTGAGTGATTTGATGAGCGGTTTTAATGCCTGCTTTGCATCGTCAGGACATTGAAAGACCTGGTGACCAAGATGCCATAAGGATTTAATGAGCTCTTGAGATTTTTTATCCAAATGCCTCTGAAAAGTCTTTAGCTCTCGCAACCTCGCCTGTTGCGACTCAATCAAAACCCAGCGTTGTGGAATACCATAAAGAACCGTTTCATGAACACTTCCACGATAGTTTGCATCAAACGGCTCCCAGGTCAGAGCATCACAAGGCTTGTTCAACAATACTTTGGCTTCATTAAGCTGTGCAGGTACTCGGGTTATCCAAAACACGTTATTGAGGCTTGCCAACTGCTCTGGAACATAAAAGGCGGCATCAACCACAAAACAAAGGCCATCAGGCATCCCATGAATACTTTGTGTAAACGCTTGCACCCTCCTAACCGTCTCTTGGAAACTTGTTTTATCACTACTATTCCCATCTAAGGCCTCCATCCATAAGGGGATATTCGCAGCTCCTCCTTGTACTAGTGACAGCATCACTTGCTTTAGATCAGAGCGATTCGCTTTGGAATATCCGTAGTCTGGTTGCGCAATCCCGGGCGCGGCCTCTTCTGTGTCATAGCGGCCGTAAAGAACAAAGCTTGTACTGTCTAAATGCAGTCTCTGGCTTAGTAAATTTTTTTCTCGGGCAATCTCAAAAGCCAATTCCGAATAAAGCCTGGTCACACCGTATTCTGCGATTTTATCCAGGCAGCGACCAAGACTGTCATCATTCAGGTGTGCCGCGTCTAGTTCTGAACCAAGCAGTTGAGCCACAGGCTTATCTTGGAAAAAATGCGGCGTCATATACAACCGGCTATTCATAAAACCCAACCCATTGATAACCATCGCCGCTACTCGACGACCATAGCTTACCACGCCTCCTTTTTTTTCATTTAACTCAAGGCGTGCATCAATTCTCTCTATTATCCCTAATTCTCTAATCGTTGCTGCAACAAGTCCTAAATGCCCCAATTGCTCTGAACTTACTGTATCTCGATTCAGCATCCTTCTCTCCAATAGGTCTTTGGGAGACAAGGGTACCTGATTCTTCTCTTGTGGGCTGTGATCTTTTTCTTATATCGGCTTGATCTTTTTCTCAATTTAACTAATGCGATAATTCCTTGGGGATAATTCTAATTTTAGCTTTTTCATGCTGCGGAATGTCCGTTACAAAATAAGAAAGTAAGGGAATGACACAAAAGAAAATATCATTAGAAAATGATGCTGTTCTGCAATTCATTGTTGATGAATTAATATCTTTACATCATTGCCATACAATTATTTTATATGGCTCGCGCGCACGAGGAGACTTCACAGTAACCAGTGATTATGATGTTGCAGGGATTAGGGAAAAAGGAGATAAGCAACGAATTGCACGCTTTGATGAAGCACATCAAGTTTATCATGATATTTTTGTTTATCCCGAGAATGCTTTTGATTCAATTTCTGATGAACATTTATGTATGTCAGATGGCATCGTTGTTCTTGAAAAAGCTCATTTTGGCACAGAGTTATTAAAAAATCTCTCTGCTTTTTTAATATTGCCTGAGTCCCTCCCTCCTGATGAAATTACAGCACGTAGAGTGTGGTATCAAAAAATGCTAGCAAGGGCGTATACTAGAGATTTAGAAGGAAAATATCGCCATATTTGGTCAATCTTCACAATTCTAGAGGATTATTTTGTATTCAAAGAATTGCGTTATCAAGGTCCAAAAAAAGCATTCAAGTATTTAGAAACAAACGATCCAGAGACTTTATTATTATTTGATGAGGCCATAACGAATATCGATAATTTGGATGCCTTAAATAGGCTAATTACAAGAGTTATAAAGATAGACAGAACGTAGGATAATTATGCCAGAATTAGATATTGAAATTATCAAAGATAATCCAGAGTACTTTCTTGTGAAAAGGCATCTATTATTTTTATTTAGAGTGACTAGTAATGAAATTTAATATTTATATTAAAATTTTGACTGCGTTCTTTGTGATTTTTTTAATTCTTGTTTTGGCATTTTTTAAATATTTAAAGTCAGTTGAGACAAAGATAGTTGTTAATGCTGGAAAAACGACCTCGCAAGGGCTTTTAATTAGTTTAGAAAAAGAGTTAATTAATGACCCGAAATCAAACTGGGATGCGATAATAAAGAAGAAAACAGATAAGGTTATTCATCTTATAGCAATCGACAGTCTAAAACTCACCCTGGCGCAGAATAATCAATTAAATAATGGTGAAATCATTTTTTTATCAGGCACAACCTATCAATTTCTCAACGAGGTAATTGTAGAACATACTGCGTATAAAAAAATTGGTAATACCCCATATGCATTAGCTTACAATTTTTCAGATCCTGGCGAAATTATTTTTAATTATATGAATCCTGTTTTAAAACAAATCGTTCAACATTTATTATCAAAATCAAAAAATACCTGGAGTAATGAACTGTTACATTTAGAAAAAATATATGGTTTCCCTCTTCATGTTTATAAAACTAAAAGTAAATACTTACCAGGTAATATAATTAATTCTTTATCAACAAAGCGTCTAGTATTTGAAACAAATAAAAACTCGTCACAAATTGTTATTCTCTATTATAGTTTTAGTGGTGGAGTACTCAAAATTGGCCCACTAAGCTATCTGCCAGTTATGGCAAGAATCAGTGATGTTATGTATTATTTTATAGGAACTTTCTTTTTTATATCCCTTTGTCTTATTGCCTTATTTTCATTGCTTTTTGTTAGAAATATGAAAAAGGTGTATCAGATAACTAAAAATTTCAGTCAAGGGAACTTTGATTTTCATCGGAAAATAGGTACTACCTCTGTTTTGTATGGGCTGTATAGAAATATCATCCAAATGGGTGAGCAATTAAAAGAACTGATTGAATCACATAAACAATTGTGCCGGTTTGTCGCGCATGAAATTAGGACCCCTTTGTCAACCATACAAATGGCGACGGATAGTATCAAAAGGAAAAACGCTGAAGATGCATTGCTCAATAAACAGATAAACAGCATACAAGAAGATATTGCAGATATGAATCGGCTCGTCAGCACTTTTTTGATTTACTCAAAAATGCATTCAAACGAATTGAAATTAAAACAGTCTGAGACCGATATAATAGTATGGTTAAGAAAGTTATTAGAGTCTTATTCTTCCTCAACATTTGAAATTACATTTCATTCTAATGAGTTAAATTCTTTGAAAGCATACATAGATGAAAATATTTTAAAACACGCTGTTACCAATTTGATTACAAATGCCATGAAATTTGCAGAGCACACTATTTCTTTAACCATTTCGCTGGATAATAGTCATATTTTACTTCACGTAGACGATGATGGCCCAGGCTTGCCGGAGGAGGGTGCGGATGACATTTTTTCTGAATATACAATTGCTGAAGACGCAGGAATTGGAGATAAACATATTGGGTTAGGATTAGCTATTGTTAAAAAAGTTGTTAATCTACACGGAGGAAAGGTCATGGCTACACAATCACCGTTATTAAAAGGTGCTCGATTCACCATAGTACTTCCAATATATTCTTAACGATTAAGATTTTAGTTTTGGAAGTTGGTCCTCAACTGTAGCATCTTTTGAAGTATCCATCTCTTGTTTCATCTCAACCAGTGCGTCGATAACCGCTGTTAACTGGAGTTTTGCATTTTCAAAACGTTTAGGGATAAATTCATCTTCCTCACCATCAATCGCTTCTCCAGTTCCAATGCCTTTTTCAAGAGCGCTGATAACCACACTAAGCTCTGATTCAAACGCCGATAATAGTTCATTACTCCCCGTTGCAGATTGCAAGATTACATGCAATTTTTCCACTACATCTTCAGGAATATAAAGAGTGCCTTCACTGCATTTGCTATATTCACGTTTCGCAATAGGTAATGAAAGTAGTTCATCAGCCTTGTGTTGACTCATCTGAAATATTTGTCTAACAGATTGTTTTAGTTCTATGGGAGTTGGTGGCGAATTGCTAGATTTCAAAGATGCGAGAAGCTTATCACTAGCAGTTACTCTCCCATCTTTGCTATGTTCTTGCGCTGTCTCGATAGGAGTCTGTCCTTTTTCATTTCGCACTTCAAGACTAGCACCACATTCTAATAACTTTTTAATGAGATGTAACGGCTCTTTTCTATAATTATAAAAATTCTGTACCGCATAGTGCAAAGCCGTCATGCCTTTTTTATCAGCACTATTAATATCAGCGCCATGTTTTAATAATAAAGCAATGACGCTATCATTACTTGGGCCACCAATAAGGACTTTTCCACAACTTACCATTGCCAGGTTTAACAAAGCTTTATTAGCTAGAATTGACTCTAGCAAGTCTTCATGACCTTTAAATACAGAAGGTTCTTTTAAACCTAAGAGAAGTTCCAGTACATCTCTATCTGTCAGTTGTTCTATAGGGTCCGCCCGACCTAAGATATCACGGACACGTGTTAAATAATTTTCTTGCTCTTTACCTAATATTTGGTTTTCCTGTTCAACAAACTTTGCAACATCTTCTCCTTCAAATCGCAATTCTGAAAAATCATCAATTTTCTTTAAATCTTGAATAGTTAGAATATCTCGATTTAAAGCGATTTTTGCTATCAGTTCATCGGCTCCGTCTTTACCTAGAATTGCACGGGCATATTCTATGGTGTTTACTTTTAATTCTTTAGCTGTTTGTGTTGAGGCAAATAAAGATTTTCGAACGGCAACTTGATATTCACCATGATGAAAAATAACACTGTTTCCAGCCTTCCAAATATTTCCTGCCATCGATGTGATTGGGGATGCCGGCGAAAGGGATCGGAAGCCGGTCTGTACATCTTGCGCATTCCATGGTCCAGTTCCACCAAACGTGATTTCTGGATGTTTCACTGATACTCTTTCTAAAAATGTTTTTTCCTGTGAGTTTGCTGCAGCATTAAGTTGATTGTCTGTATTACAACCTTCTAAAGTCACAAAAACTTCACCATGATGTGCGGGCAATGCTCGTTTAAAACCATGTAATAAATTATCAAAATTTTCATCATATAACTGCTCACTTGGGCCATGGCAATTACCCATACCATATTCGCCACCACCAGCATGGCCCATAATAAATAATTTTGGGTTCTTCTCAAATATATTGTCTAGTTCTTCCGGTAAGTCTCGTTTGAGTTCATCCAAACTACTATAGATTTTTGGGGATTTATCACACTGATCGAAAAAATAATACTTCAAATCAGAGCCTTCTAAATAGACGCCAATTGGAACAAATTGCTTGAACCGTTGTTTTAAGTGAGGATTTATCACCACACCTCTCTGATTTTCAGGCAGCGGATGATCTGGATCTGGTTTATATATTAAGATTTCTATTGCAGCGTCTTTCATGGCTCATCTCGACTATTACTTAAAATAATAGGTTGATTTTATCAAAAACACTCGGCTCAAATGTATATATATTGTACAAACGTTCTAAAATGATACTTTTGTCGAGGGTAAATGATTATAGATTTGCGATATATTTGGTGATTCTTTCATAAATGGACGAAAAATCTCAAGGTCGAGGCAAAAGAATTTTTTACTATTTTTCATAAGACTTACATAAGATCGGTGGCTGTGATCTGTATTTATTCCCAAGCCGCTGATACAAATATATATCCTTTTTTATGGATTGTTTTTATACGATAGGGCTTTTTATTATTATCATTCAATGCTTTTCTTAAACGTGATATTTTTAAATCGATACCTCTATCAACCCCATCATATTCATGCCCAGAAAGAGCATACATAATGCTATCTCGACTCAGCAACCTATCATGGTTCTTAACCAACAAAGCAAGCATTTCAAAGTCACTGGTACTTATTGAAATTTCTTCATCAAAGAGATGAACATTCTTAGTACTAAAATTGATAGAAAAATTGCCAAATTGAAATTGATTTTGATTATTAACTAAATTGGGTCGACGTAACAATGCCTCTATTCTTGCTTTCAAAACCTCGTCTGCAACAGGTTTAGTTAAGTAGTCATCTGCTCCTAAATTTAAAGAGGATACTTCACTTTCAATATCATTAATTGCTGTTAGCATGAGTATTTTCCCCAAATACTCATCTCTAATGGTATGGCATATTTGATCTCCATTCATGCCAGGAAGCATTATATCTAATATTACTAGGCAAGGTTGCTCACGAATGATGCGATAGACCGCTCTATCACCACGTTTTTCAATAGAAACATCATAACCTGCTTCTTGTAAGCTTTCTTTGAGGTAATTGGCTAACTTAACGTTATCTTCTACAAGCAATATTGATTTATCTTTCATTCGTTCTGTCTAAGCCTCTTTAAATAAGAAAACTCTCTAAACAAATTTAGTCTGAATTGATTTTTAAGTTCAGTGTTACATAGATATCAGTAGGTAAGCAAACACACGGCGCATCCGTACATTTTATATACAATTGATTTGTTTTAACTCGATATAATGATAGCTAATGGGCGAATCTGTGGAGATAAATTATGAGCGCTTATGTTAAAAATTTTGATGAACATAAAGAAATCAAATCTTCACGTGACATTTGCAAATCATTAAAACCTGTTCCCACAGCATATATGGACAATAAACATTGTGAGCATTGCTATCCCGAAAAACGTTCTCATTTTCGAAGAAAATTTTTTAATTTATTCCATTATTTTATATTCAATCCATTTATCTATCTTTTATCTAAACTCTTTCTCCTATCAGAGCATGATTTTTTACGATTCAATACCCTATTAAATCAGTTGGTCATTAATATTTTTCAAAAACTAAAACTATATACCAAGACTCAGACCATTGATAGGAAACAATTCAATAACAGTGTCCTTGCATTTTGGGATGAAGCACAAAAAATAGGGCTAGAGCTGTATAATTTTAAGGAATCTAACTTGCATACTCTGTATTTTAAGTTGGTCTACAATAGGAAAAAATATTATTTCATACAGACTCCAATCTCTCTTATTTCTCAAAAAAATACACGCTTTGATGAGGATACTAAATATGATAATAAATGGATCCTCAAGAAAAAATTATTAGATAGCCAAATTCCCTGTCCCTTAGGGAGGGTTTTTATTTCCAGCAAAAAAGCCTACAACTATGGCATTTCATTGGGATTTCCTCTTGTGGTTAAGCCATTATCTGAATCTCTAAGTATTCACACTTCATGTACTATTCAAACTCCAAATGAATTAAAAGAAGCGATAAACATAGTAAAGCAAGTTGATTTTCGCGTGCTGGTTGAAAAACACATACCTGGGGATGTTTATCGGTCATTAATTATTAATGATTCATTAATCGCTTGTGTGAGGCGACAACCTGAGAGCATTGTTGGCGATGGTGTAACTACACTTCAAGAGTTAATTGATAAAAAAAATAAAGTTACGTGGAAAGAAGGTCATGGTAAATATCCATATAAAATTACTCCAAATAGCAACTTGATGAAAATTTTGTCAGCCCAGGGAGTTGCTCTTAATACGGTAATAAACAAGGGACAACAAATCTTTATTGCAAAAAAAGTTACTATGAGTAGTGGTGCAAAAATCAGTGATGTTATCGATCTGATACATCCTGAGAACAAACTATTATTGGAAAAAGCACATAAAATCCTCAATATACCGCTTACGGGTCTTGATTTTATTTGTCAGGATATTTCTCTTCCATGGCATAAGCAACAATTTGGAATTATTGAAAATAATAGTTTCCCTTACATTGAATTACATCTCAATCCGTCTGATGGGAAAGGAATTAATGTAGCAGGTAAAATTTGGGACTATGTACTCGATGTTTTAAGTCAAAAAAACGAGTAACCCAATAAATGTACAATTCATATACAATTTGGTTTTTTTAACTCGGTATAATAACAGATAAGTAAATCTTTATTCGGATGAAACCATTATGAACTTGCACTGGAGTATTCTCATGAAAAAAGACAAAGAAAAGCATCAGCCTGTCCTTGAATCCATAACGGCAGATGAACCCAAAACCTCTTCTATAGCATTAGCTTTACAACAATTTAGAAAGGAAGCAGAAAAAAAAGAGGCTGCTGAGGAAGGTGCAAAAGTACGCTGTCCGACTTGTTTTAAAGAAATCGCACCTAAGCGCCTTTGTTCCGGACATGGCGCAGGTGGTAGCGGAGGTGATAGTGCCACCTCTGATAAGAAGACATCTGAGGAAAAAGCGAGTCCTGGTGAAGATAAATTCCTAACTAAATCAGGCAAAGTAGTTGGGTCTGAAGATGAATTGGTAGGAGTGTTTGGTTCAGAAGAACTTGATTTAGAGTCTGGTTTTGACCCAGAAATAATTGAAAAATTAATTGCTGATGGGAAATTGTTGGTTGATAGTGATCGTGAATCAATGACTCTTAAGCTTGAATTACAATGTGATCCTAATGAATTAACTCCAAAGCAACGACATGAATTAAAAAAATTCATGGAAGCTATTATAAAAGAATTCAATGATTTTAAAGAAGAAAATAATCTTTCCGATGATTGCATACATATTATTCAGGATGAGGAAGGAAACATACGTTCTCTTCGTATTACCATGCCCACACTCGCCTTATACGATACATTTATCCAAAGGCTAGCAAATAATTTAGTGCCCATACCCACTCCGAAAGCACAAGAAAAGGATGAGGCCACAAAAGAAAAAGAACAAAGACTTGCTCCAAATCCACTTTCGATGGAACCCAAGCCGTCTAATAGGTCCTCTAAACAAGAGGAAATTAAGCAAAATAAGGATATAGAACCTACAAAGACGGAAAATGAGGAGGAGCAAGCAACCTTTAATCCATCTCCATTTAATATGAAACCTTGGTAAAGCGAGTGTGAATAACAGGAAATAAACCACGAAATAATCAGGTTGTTTGTTTTTCGTGGTCTATTTCGTGCTTTAGAAAATTTTTACTTCTAGGATTATTGAATCTCCAGTATTTTTTAATCGATGTATCCTTTAAGGAACAAATATAGACTCTACCTGTAACAGGTATTGTTTTATGTCCTAAACTCAAATACTTTGTCATTTAATGTAATTGCTACATGGCTACACGATCATCAAATCATTGAGGCTATCTAGATCAAATTATCTATGAAATCATAGGATAATGTGATTTTTGCTATTGCAAATAAGGTCGGTTATTTGTAGCAAAACATATGCTACCAACCTGCTACATAATGCTACATTTCAAGGAATCAAAAACACATCCTGAAATAGACAAAAGAGGATGTCATTAGTTCTGGATTGGGTTTTCTTTGTAAGTTTTATCTTTATTTGGCAGGATTTTTTAAACTTTAAATGGCAGGTTTAGCACCATATAATGCATGATAAAAAATATCCGTATCAAAATGGAGCTAGTTTTGCGATGTTTTGCAAACATTCAGGTTTGTTTTCTGCATAAATAGCAGTTGTAATCGTGCTGGAATGGCCGGCCAAAGATGATACTGCTTTGATACTGATGCCCTGCTCAAGCAATCGGGTAATAAAAGTGCGACGACCAGAATGAGAGGTTGCACCAATTATACCAGCTTTATCATAAAGAGATCTGAACCATTTTTGCAATGTACACGGAGTAAATTCTTTTTTTCGCTGCGTTTGAAATAATGGTTTATTAAGATCAGAACCAACCATGGTTTTTAAGTGATCGGTAAGTGCGGCATAAACCTTTTTATTGGTAAGATAAGCATAATGTTGCTTTTTGCCATAATGTATTGAGCGTTTCAAACAAATTTCATCAAGAAGTCTGTATTGCTTATCTGCAACATCTTTAATAGAAAGCGATGCGATTTCTTTTGCTCGCAGCCCTAACCCGAATGAGCAATATACAATCGCAATATTGCGAATGGGGGATGAGCCAATTTTTGCTGCATTTAGTAGTTGGTCGAATTCAAACGCATTCAAAATCTTTGCCTTACCTTTTTTTGCCATATCAACACCACCATTAAAATAGATTAAGTATTACCAATTAACAAACATTCTCTTGCTGCCAATACCACTTCATTAGTGATATATTGCAATTGATTCAACTTTAACAATCGGTCAATTTGCATAAATAGCCGATTCAATAATCGGAAATTACCATTAGTGATGCGCATAATGGATGCCATCGCCTCATGATCAGAAAATTCATTTTGCTTTAATTTAAGCCCTAACTTTTGCCAGTTGTGCTCCAAGGTAAACAACATTTCTTCCTTGGACAGTGGTTTATATTCATGAGAAAATCCTATCCGTGAATACAGTTGTGAATACCTTGATAGTCTTTTTTCCAAGCCGGGCATGCCAATAAATACGATGGAAATACCCCGATCGTCGTACAATGATCTCAGTAACTCTAACGCGGCAAAACCAAGTCTTTCCGTTTCATCAATGATGATTAGCTTGCAGTAATTCTTGGATGATAATTTTATCGTTTTGATAAAATTCTCTTTTTCATCTTGATTTAATTGGGTTTGCTCATCGACCATCTTATTTACTTGTGCGGCATGAACCACACGATCAAAATAACAAATGTTTTGATTCAAGGTATTTAGCATTTGAAGAGAAGACAGTGGGGCAATGGGAGTATAAAAAACGGTACTGCAGCTATAAAGTTCGGTTGGTACATGACGATTATCTTCAATTGCATATCCATTCGGGTTTGCAGACAAGATTAGCTTACGCTTGCTGTAATGTTCTGCAGATTGCGTTTTACCAACCCCGGGAGATCCATAACAAATGCCAATGTATTTATATTCGACACAAGCATCACAAAACTCCTCAAATCGCTGATATCCCTTGGTTTCTAAAAACATATCATCCATGGTAGGTAGCTTATTCATGCTTGTACCTCTTTATTTTGACATGGCTGTCTTTCTTTTGTTGTTCGATAGGTGGTATTGGCGTTGGTTTTTCGGTAATTTTTGTTGGATTTTTTAACAAGGCATCTACAATTGAACACCGCTCGCTGATATTGTCTCGTAATTCTTTCCTTCGAGCATTTCTCGCCTGGATAATTTCTTTCAAACTGACTGTCCCTGTGTCTAATTCTTGTGAAATTGCGCGGCACAAAAAACTACCCTTGTGAAACACGCGAATTTCGGCAAGATCCCTTGGATCATAACGAATGATGACATCCTCGCCCACAAAGCCCGCAAGGGTTGTAGAAAAATAACGGAATCCTTGAAATTTTATGCCATCTCTGTGAACTCTTCTTGGTTTTGCTACCATCAATAATAATGAATCCAGCGACTCTTGAGTTTCAGGGAGCTGAGGCAAAAAACAATTGCTTTGCCATTTAATGATTGGCGCAACTTTGGTTGAACTATGTGGCTGATTATTGTATTCATCCAACATAAATAATTTTAGTTTTAATTCAAGTTCTTCAAGCGTCAAGCATTCATTATTTTTTACAGAAGTACCTGGTTGCACGTACCCAGGCAAGTCTTGAAGAACGCGTTGATTTATAGTTGCAAAAAAGCGCTCAATCTTTCCACGACCACGGGGTTTACCGATAGTCGAAAAAATTAATTGTATTTTCAATGAGACACAAACTTCTTCAATATGATGTGATGTAAAATCGCAACCATGATCGGTATACATGATTTCAGGAATGCCGCAGATAGGCCACTGTCTCTCATTTTTTATCCATATCGCCTGACGTAACGCTAACGATGTTTGTAGTGATGAGGGAGCATGAAAACTTAAAAAATATCCAGCAATGCCCCTACTGTAATCAACATAATAACGGTGAGCCAGGGTCGTTTAATCCCACCTTTATCATCAAGCACGTAGATATCAAGCAATGTGTGGTCCGCTTGCCATATTTCATTTGCCCTCGACGCCTCTCTGATATAAAGAAGATCATATTTTTGCTGGTATGGTTTTATACCATCATGCGCAAGACTGATGAGATCAGGGGAGATATTATTAATAATCTTTGAAACAACGGCATAGCTAGGTATTGGCAGCCCATTATCTTTGGCATGACGCACTATTTGTCGATGAATTGCAGCAATGGTACGTTTTGGTTTTTGCAGAGCCAACCCTTCAATTACTTGTGCCAAATTTTCTGTTAGCTCGCGATGGCTCCCTTTATCATTACGAGCTTTTGATTTTAATCCGTCGAACCCATTGACTTTGTATTGGTCAATCCACCGATGCAAACTCCTAATGGAGATACCTGAATCCTTCGCGATAGAAATCAGAGTCGCCTTATCTTCTAAATACAACTGAATGACTTTAAATTTATCAAAAGCACTTTTTCTACTCATATTTACTAAAACAACTCCAGGACAGAATTTGGCTTGCACTTTATGTTCAAGAGAAAAATATTTTGATTATAAAATACCTTATTGGTCGAATATGATACTTTAACTTCATTATTTTGTATACTATATAACGACCGTTTTTATGCATATGTTTTGTTGCCCCATTACACTTTATAAAAATATATTATTATGTATAATTAAATCTATTATTTAAGGTTAAACTTTAACGGACTATTATTTGAGTAAATTATGGCCAAAACAATCGCATATATTCGTGCTTCAACTGATAAACAAGATTTGAATAATCAAAAGCTTGAAATTTTTGAATTTGCTAAAAAAAATAAACTTGAAGTAGATGATTTTATCCAAATGACTATCTCGAGTAGAAAAACTAGTAAAGAACGCCGCATTGATGAAATGCTTTCAGTATTGAATGATGCCGATACCCTTATTGTCACTGAACTAAGTCGATTGGGAAGAAGCACTGCAGAAGTAATCGGGTTAGTAAATGAATTAATCAAAAAACAAGTCCGAGTAATTGCTATTAAGCAAAATCTGGATATGAAGCAACACGACATGAATTCTAAAATCATGATTACCTTGTTTTCACTCTTTGCTGAGCTTGAGCGCGATCTCATCAGTCTTAGAACTAAAGAAGCTCTTGCTAGCAAAAAATTGCAAGGAATTCAATTGGGAAAACCTAAAGGCACAATTCAAAAAAGTAAATTTGATAAGGATGCTGATAAAATTAAAGAGCTCTTAGCATTAGGTTTATCAGTGAGGAAAATCGCAATTTTTTTAGGTTATAGCAATCATATTGGTCTCAATACTTATATTAGGAAAAGGGAAGTACGCAAAGCTCTTATTGGAATGAGTGACTGATACAGCGTGTAATTATTACCTGAATAAAATAGATTATGGTGATGCTTGAGGATATGGGATTAAGCAAGTCTGGTTATTAACGGAGAAATTTTATGAGTTGTGAATGTCAGCAAGCTATTACTATAACAGATAAAAAAGTCTTAATAATTGCGCTAATATTAAATTTTATCATGTTTATTATAGGTTTAATCGCGGGAATTATAGCTCAGTCTACTGGACTCATTGCAGACTCGCTGGATATGCTTACTGATGCCTCTGCATACTCGTTAGCTCTTGTAGCAATAGGTCGCACTGTACGCTTCAAAGAAACTAGTGCTTTGGTAAGCGGTGGATTTGTATTTATTTTGGGCATCGGTGTATTGATTGATGTTGGTCGAAGAGCTTTGTTGGGTAGTGCTCCCGAAAGTACAATTATAATAACTATTGCCTGTATTTCTCTCTTGGTAAATGGTGTGGTTTTATATTTACTGCGCCGATTCCGAAAGGGAGAGATCCATTTGCATGCAACCTGGATTTTTACTCGCGCAGATGTTATTGCCAATCTCGGTGTCATTTTATCTGGAGGATTGATACTATTCACAAAATCTCGTTATCCTGATCTAATCGTCGGTTTCGCTATTGCCTTGTACATAATAAAAGAAGCTTTTGAAATCTTTGGTGTGTATCGCACATCTCAAGCTATTTCTAATAAACCAAATTAATGTTTTAAGAGACAGTATTAATACATCTATCAAAATAATAGGATTTAATGCCAATTAAAATTTGAATTTTTCTGCCAAATAAATATAAAACTTACACTTTTGGCATAAAATCTCAAAGAGGTCTTAAAATAAGGGATTAGATAGTATTTTAAGACCTAACGGCAAAATAGGCAATAGGGAAAATTGTTACAACCCTTATAAACACTGTAGAGGTCTAGTAATCATTCTTTCTAGACCTCTTTTAAATTACTAAGTTTATCTCTTTTGCCTATTTTTGTAAGTTACTACATTTATTTGTCAGGAAAATTTAAAATCTACCAAAACGGCAAGGAACAAACGTTTTTCTTTATAATCCTGTCTTCTTTTTTCACTCGTACCCATTTGTATCCTTAGCTTTTAAGCTGATTAGCTCGTAGGATTTACTTTATAAAACCAGTGTCGTCGTAACCAAAATGCCACATTCACCAGTGAAATTAGCACAGGCACCTCAACAAGGGGGCCTATAACTGTTGTGAATGCGATGGCAGAATTAAGTCCAAAGGCAGCAATAGCTACAGCAATAGCCAATTCAAAATTATTACTGGCTGCTGTAAATGAAGTTGCCGTTGTTTTTTCATAGCTTGCGCCGATGATTCTTCCCATTGCAAAACTGACAAGAAACATCACAATAAAATAGAGACCCAGCGGAATGGCAATACGAATCACATCAAATGGAAGTTGTAACACCATCCCGCCTTTCAAAGAAAACATCGCCAAAATTGTAAAAAGGAGGGCAACAAGGGTAATAGGAGAAATTTTTGGTAAAAAATTGGTTTCATACCAAGCCAGCCCTTTTCGCTTTATCAATACAAAGCGAGTCAGAAATCCCGCAAAAAAAGGAATACCAAGATAAATAAATACACTTTCCGCAATTGTCATAAAATTTATGTGAACTATTTGCCCAGTCATGCCAACCAGGGATGGTAATACTGTTAGAAAAAACCAGGCATAAACACTAAAGAAAAACAATTGAAAAATACTGTTAAATGCCACTAATGCCGCAGCATACTGATTATCTCCTTCGGCCAGTTGATTCCAGACAATTACCATGGCAATACACCGTGCCAAGCCAATGAGAATGAGTCCGGTCATGTATTCGGGATAACCATGTAAGAACAAGACAGCAAGTCCAAACATGAGAAATGGTCCAATAAGCCAATTTTGAATCAATGATAATAGAAGAATGCGCCAATCTTTAAACACCAACGGCAATTCTTCATATTTAACCCGGGCCAAAGGAGGGTACATCATTAAAATCAATCCGAGTGCAATGGGAATATTGGTGGAGCCAATAGATAAGGAATTGATAAATCGTGGTGTTCCGGTAAAGAGCGAGCCGATCCCGACGCCTGTGGCCATGGTCAGGAAAATCCAGAAAGTTAAATACCTATCTAAAAAAGAAAGACGCTTGGTGTTGCAAGTGCTCATGACAGCAACTCCTTTTCTATCCGTTGTTTCAGTTGACTAAATACATCTTCAAATAATGTATTGATTTGAATTTCAGAACCTTTTACTTTAGCAGGATCTGGGATACTCCAATGGAGTTTCTTAGGTTGACCAGGGAAAATGGGACAGCTTTCACTAGCCGCTTGGTCACAAACAGTAATGACTAAATCAATAGATTCTGATTTAAATTCATCCCAGGATTTACTGCGAGGTGTATTTGGTTGGATACCATGACGAACAAGAGTTTCTATCGCTTTCGGATGTACGTTTCCAGTCGGGATGCTACCTGCGCTAAAAGCCAGATAGCGACCATTCGAGTAATAATTAGTTATTGCCTCAGCCATAATGGACCGACAAGAGTTACCTGTACAAAGAAATAATAATTTAATTGGCTCAGTACCCATCAACCACAACATCCTATTGTTTTTGATTGTGTATCACAGCAAGGGGTTGATGTTTTTTTGGAAGGCATTGAGCACGAGCCCTCTGTTGTATTATCTCCAGAAAAAAATTGAGCATCCTCCATGGTATGATAGGCTTCCCATGCAATTCCATTAGGGTCACTCACCCATGATTTTACTGATTTGGCATAGCAACAGGTTGTTTCACCATCGCTATGGGTTGAAATATTAGCTTCTGAAAATTGGTTTCTCAGTGCTTCTAATTCAGTGGCATCATCCACTTGAATTCCTAAGTGTTCCACACCATGTTTTCCAGAACGAGTTGAAATGGCAAAATTAATACGCGGATTTTCCAGCATCCATTTGGCATAATCGGATTTAACTTTTACCGGATCTGCTCCAAATAAGGCATTGTAGAAACGAATGCTATCAGCAAGGTTGTTAACGCCAATATGAATATGAAAACGTTTCATGACTTACTCCTTTTTAGAATTACAGCAATCAGTTAATTCAATAACTAGACAATCTTGTGTCCCGGGTTGAATTTAAACTTGTTGTTTACTGCAACAATCTTGAACCATGAAGGCGATAAAGTCGCGCATTAACTCAAAATTTGCAGAATAAAATACATACCGCCCTTGACGATAGGACGTGACAATTTCGGCATTGGACAAATGGCTTAAGTGAAATGATAGGGTATTGTGTAAAATACCTAACTCATCGCCAATTGCGCCTGCCGATAACCCTTCTGGTCCCGCTTGAACAAGTAATCGAAACACTTGCAAGCGAGTTTCCTGAGAAAGAGTATCAAATATTTTTAGTGAATTTTTTATGTCCATATTTCTAGAATAGTAGAATTATTTTATTTAGTCAATCTGCCATTTAAAGTTTGAATTTTCCTGCCAAATAAATATAAAACTTACAATAACCCTTGTAAAAACTGAAGAGGTCGCAGCACTAATCTATGCTCATCTTTGGATGAAGCACAGTAAAACTCTCAGTTATTGATTTTAGTGTGTATTGACTACGATCTACTTTTTTAGGAAGATAGCCAGTCGGTTTAAAACTAACCTATCCTCTTGCACCCGATCTAGGGAATGGTAAATCATTTACTCTGATTCATTAGGGAAGCCAAAATGCAGATTTCGGTGTAAGGCCCTAGTTGATGAGGACTTATCATGTAGTTCCTTAATTTGTAAAAAATAGGGTGCTATACTTAAAAATTTCCTTAAAAAGGTGAAATATCACATTCATCACTTAACAGTCACAGCAAAAATTTACGGACATGAAGACTGGAATACTATGAAAGCAAATCTTGATAAAAATATGGTTAATACATCTTCTGAAGAGATGTGATGCTAATTTAATAGATCAGTTAGAAGAGTTGAAAAGTTTTGTTCTGTCGAAAATAGAAACCACCAGTTGTAATTTCTCAAAAAATAATAGCGCGTTGAGCTAAATGATTAGTTTTAAAGGACGACATTATCCATTGATGACAGTGAGGTGGAAGCTTTCTCATCCCCTAATCTACCAAAATATTGAATAATTTGATAGAAGAGCGTGGGCGCTGATTTAGATCATTCAACTGTGCAGAAATGGGTTGTTCATTATGCGCCACAACTTGAGCAGAGATTCAGAAAAAGAAAGAAACCTGTTGAAACAAGTTGGAGGATGGATGAAACGTATATTAAAGTGAATGGTAAGTGGGTTTACCTATATCGGGCTGTAAATAAAACAGGAAACACGATTGATTTTATGTTGTCAACGCGAGATCGCTCTGCTGTATTGAGGTTTTTAAAAAAGCCATTGGTTCCAGTGGGATGCAAAAAACAGTTAATATTGATAAATCAGGTTTCAATAAAGCAGCACTGGAGCATATTAACAAGTTACTTTTATCCATGGACTATGGCATTTTATTAATTGAAGTAAGGCATATAAAGTATCTCAATAACATGGTTGAACCAGATCATCGCGGCATTAAAAATATCACCAAATATATGCTCGAATTTAAATCATTTGAAGCCGGAGAAGCAAGCATTGCAGGAATTGAGTTGCCTCAAATGCTTAAAAAAGAACAGATGGAAAACGCAGGAGATACACCACCTTGGAAGTGGTTTTATGGGTTGGCTCCCTAATTACGCCCAGAATAGGTACTTCCTCAAGGAGGTGAAAAATTTTCGACAGAGCCCTTTTTAAGAGTTCAGGCATAGGCAAGGTGCGACTGGGAATTTTATCGGCCAGGACTGTTTGTGTGACTAAAGCCAAAATAAATCCACTATAAATAGAAAGAAGAATTCTTTTTTTCATGAATGCATCCTCTGCGGGTAGATGGAGTAATCTCCCATCAATGCAATCCTATTTTTATGTTGTAAATGGATATACACTGATTATATTCAAATTACTTTCAGATAGGGAAATACCATGATTAAAAAATTTACTTTTGTAACCTCATATGCATTAGTGCTCTTTTCTTTAATGTTTTGTTAACTTCCTGCACCTCTGTTACGAGTAAAGAGGATTCAAAAAACACTAAACCGCCTAAGCGAGTATTTGGTGGGTATCATCCGCATGGCCACGGACATCATTAAACCGGCATGAATTAAAGTATTGGGATTAAGAAAAACAATACAGGATTACTATTAATGCATGGGTATGGTGTGAAAATATTTTTGATATAAAGACAAATAGACCCCATTGTTTTCAAGGTGTTTTAGTGCTTTATTGATTTGATTTATTAACGCCAAAGCGTTCATTTTAGCCATAATTCCATAACCAATGCCTACAGGAAAGGGCTTTCCCAATCCTTTAAACAAGGTGTTATTATTGGCTATCCAATAATCAGCCGAAAAGTCATCCACCAATAGGGCATCCACTTCGTGTTGATTTAAGGCAGTTATTAGTTGATTGGTCGAGGGATATTCTTTAATCGAGTTGGTTTTAAAATCCTGAGTGATTAATTGTTTAAATAGAGAGCCTTTGATAATGCCTATTGTTTTATTGTTAAGGTTTTTCAGCGCCTTGATGGAGTTGTTTTTTGTGGTAACAAAACGTGCTTCACTGGCGAGATAAGGAAGACTAAAAAGAAAGGCTTGCTGGCGTTCCTTGGTGATGGTAATTGCGGCAATTGCCAAGTCAATTTTACCTGCATTTAAGTCAGTAAACAATGTGTTAAACAGCATGGGTTTAAATTGACATTGGGCTTTAATTTGCTTGCATAATTCAGTCATGAGCTCGATATCAAATCCAAAGAAATGATTTTGATCGGCACTCATTGAAAACGGTGGATCGTATGCTACTATCCCGATGGTTAATGATTGGGCCCTTAGCTCAGCAGTTAAGAGCATGAGTAAAACAAAGAACAATCGCATGAACATAAGATAAATAGGACGATGGGTCATAAAGAGCAGTGTATATCAATATGAGAATCATTTCAGTGGATTAGCATTAGATTTTTCTTCATTCTTTAGCTATAGGATTTATCAAGACTTAAAATCAAGGTACACTGGAACAACAAAATTTGTTATGGATTACTTAATAGGTAGGGAATGCGTTATTTAGTTTATTCAGTCCTCCTTTGTAGTGCAATGAGCTTTGTAATGAACGAAGGGCTTGCGGCTACTCCTTTGACGTTCAAACAAGCCCTGAGCATTGCTTATCGCAATAACCCCGACCTACAAGCTGAAATGGATAAGGCGCGCGCGATGCGCGGCACTTTTATTCAAAGCGGCCTTTATCCCAATCCTCAAGTGGCGCTAACCGCAGAAAATTTTGGCGGCTCTGGTTCTTATTCAAGCTTTGAAGCGGCAGAAACTACCGCATCTATTACACAACCCATCCCTTTGGGAAACCGGTTACACTACCAACAAAAAGCCACCTACGGTGATTACCTGGCTTCCTTAGCGCAAATTCAGGTGTATAAGGCAACACTGTACATTAATGTGGGGATGACTTATGTGGATGCGTTGTATGCAGGGCAGTGGCATCAGGTCACGAAAAAATTAACTCGATTAAATCAAGAGATTGTGGTGGCCATTGATAGACGCGTAAAAGCAGGTGCGGGTGCGGAACTGGATTTGCGCCTGGCTCAAGTACGCTTAGGCGATGCGCGTATTCAGGAGAAAAAGGCAGGCAGAGACGCTCTAGCGCAACGTGCTAAATTATCACGACTCTTAGGCGATGGATTAAGAGTAGACCGCCCCTTAATCGACAAAGGCCTGCCTGATGTGACCTTAAAGTGGTCGCAATTAATCAAAAAACTGCCGCAAAACCCCCTGTTGCAACAAATACAAATTCAGTTACAGGCCAAGCGTGCCGCTATCACGGCGGTTAAAAAAGCAGTATGGCCTGACTTAAACATTCAATTAGGAGGTCGGCATTTTTCGGATGATGACAGCAATGCCGCAGTAGCATCAGCTTACGCCCAAGTTCCTGTGTTTGATAGAAACCAAGGAAAAATCCTCACTGCTGAGGCGCAATACACCCAAACAGCCCATATGTACCAAGGCGCACGTCTTGATGTACGACAGAACGTCTACACCGTGTACTTGCAAGCCCAACAAAGTCAATACGAAGCCAATCTGGTGACTAATTCCTTGCTTCCTCTAGCGCGAAAGTCCATTACCTTAGCCCAAGAGGGGTATAAGATGGGACGTTACACCTACATTGAATTATCGCTTTCTTTAAACACCTTATTTGAAGAGGAACGCCATTATCAGCAGGCCCATGCTGATTTTCATAAAACATTAATTCAACTCACGGGACTTTTGGGCCTTCATCCGACCAAGGAGAGTAAATGAACTGCCTGTCACTAAAAGCCTTTCTCACCCTTTTTTTATTTCTGGTAAGTTTGAATGCGTCGATTACGTGGGCCAATGAGGCCAGCACGGGTGAGAAAACCGAATACGTGGCCGAAAAAGGACCTCATGGTGGTCGTTTATTAAATCAAGAGAACGTAAGTCTTGAGCTTGTTCTCTTTAGCCAAGGGATGCCGCCCCATTTTCGTGCGTATATTTATCAAAACGATAAGCCGGTTTTGCCTAGGGACACTAAGCTTACTGTTGCGCTTACACGATTTAATCAAAATAAAGACCTCATTACTTTTGCACCCAACGATGGCTTTCTACAAAGCAATCAAGCCATTCCTGAGCCGCATTCGTTTGATGTAGTAGTTACACTCACTTTGGCCGGTAAAACCTATCAATGGAATTATCCAAGCTATGAGGGGCGCGTGAAGCTTTTTCCTTCGACCCTTACTGCCGCAGACATCCAAACTGAAACGGCTCAAGAGCAAACCATAAAAACTCAATTAAAAGTAGTGGGAAAAATAGTACCCAATCGCGACACGATGGCACCTATATACCCCCGTTACGCCGGCATTATTAAAACCATGAATAAAATCTTAGGCGAAGAAGTGATAAAAGGTGAGCCATTAGTCACTATTGAGAGCAATGAAAGCCTACAAAACTACACGATTAACGCACCCATTACGGGCACCATCGTACAAAAATATGCGACCAATGGTGAGATGGCACAAGGCACCAAACCAATTTACGATGTGGCTAATTTAAATGATGTCTGGGCTGATTTTACCTTATACCGTAAAGAAGCGTCTTTAGTGAAAAAAGGCATGACAGTCAGAGTAACCGGTGATGAAGGAAAGCCTGATTCAACGAGCACTATTTTCTATATTTCACCGTTAGGAATTGAAGACAGTCAAACGACACTGGCCCGTGCGGTTTTGTCCAATACGCCTCGGCTGTGGCTTCCAGGCATGTATGTGAATGGGGCGATTATTATTAAAGAAAGAACCGTTCCGGTGGCTGTTCGTCTCTCAGCAATTCAACGCATGGGGGAACAAGAGGTGGTGTTTGTCCAACAAGGGAATTTTTTTGAAGCAACTCCTGTCACCCTAGGCCAGCAGGATAATCAATGGGCTGAGGTGCTTTTAGGATTGCGTGCTGGACAAAAGTATGTCACCAAGAACAGCTTTTTCATCAAAGCAGAGCTTGGCAAGGAAGGCGCAAGCCACGACGACTAAGGATAAAAGATGCTGCAAAAAATCATACGCTTTTCACTCAAACACCGCTGGTTTATCCTGTTGTTTACTTTGTTGCTGGCTCTTTTTGGCGTGTATAACTTTCAAAAACTGCCTATTGATGCGGTGCCTGACATTACCAATGTGCAGGTACAAATCAACACACAAGCGTCTGGTTATTCGCCCTATGAGGTAGAGCAACGCATTACCTTTCCTATTGAACTTGCCATGAGCGGCTTACCCAGCTTGGATTATACCCGCTCTCTTTCTCGTTATGGGTTATCGCAAGTAACCGTGATATTTAAAGACGGCACCAACATCTATTTTGCCCGTCAATTAATTAATGAGCGTTTGCAGGAGGTAAAAGACAAGTTACCACCGGAAATAGAAACCTCCCTTGGCCCTATTTCCACGGGGCTTGGCGAAATTTTCATGTACACGGTGACCAATAAACCCAATCTTCCCAAAGAGAAACAATATAACCCCATGGAGCTTCGCACGGTTCAGGACTGGATTATCAAGCCGCAGCTGCGCAATGTAGAGGGCGTTGCTGAGGTCAATACCATCGGTGGTTATGAGAAGCAGTTTCACATCACTCCAGATCCCGCCAAGTTAGTGCGTTACAACTTAAGTCTTACCGATGTGGTCGAAGCACTTCAGCGTAACAACGCAAACGTCGGCGCAGGCTATATTGAGCGCAATGGCGAACAAAATTTAATTCGCGTACCCGGACAAGTGCAAAACATTCCTGATATTGAAAATATTGTGGTGGCAAGCTTTGAGGGCACCCCAGTGCGTATTCGAGAGGTGGCAGAGGTGGCCTTGGGCAAAGAGCTGCGCACGGGTGCTGCAACCGAAGAAGGCCAAGAAATGGTGTTAGGAACAGTCTTCATGCTCATAGGCGAAAACAGTCGCACTGTGTCTGAGCGGGTGGCAGCCAAAATGAAAGACATCAACAAATCGCTTCCTGAAGGGGTAGAGGCAGTCACTGTTTACAACCGTACAGAGCTTGTGAATGCCACCATCAACACCGTGAAAAAGAATCTTCTTGAAGGGGCGTTACTCGTTTGTGTTATTCTTTTTGTGTTTCTAGGCAATATTCGTGCGGCTTTAATCACCGCGATGGTAATTCCTTTATCCATGCTAATGACCATTACCGGCATGGTGACCAATAAAATCAGTGCCAATTTGATGAGCTTAGGCGCACTTGATTTTGGTTTGATTGTCGATGGGGCGGTGATTATTGTTGAAAATTGCATCAAACATTTGGGTGAACAACAGCATGAGGTCAAGCGTTTATTAAACCTTGAAGAGCGCCTAAAAGTAATTGCTTATGCCACGACCGAGGTTATTCGCCCCAGTATTTTCGGGGTATTTATCATTACTGTGGTGTATTTACCCATCCTAACCCTTACCGGTGTGGAGGGGAAAATGTTTTTACCCATGGCTGAAACGGTCATTATTGCCCTGATGGCGTCCATGCTCTTTGCCTTAACATTCGTTCCAGCAGCAGTTGCCATTTTTCTAAATGGTCGCGTTCAAGAAAAAGAAAACTGGTTGGTACATTATATTTCACAAGGCTACGAACGGGTTTTAAGGCGTTGCTTTCATGCACGATTTTGGGTGATTGGGGCGGCAGTTGCTTTAGTTTTGGTGAGTCTATTGATTGCTTTTCGTCTGGGTGGTGAATTTATTCCAAGCCTTGATGAAGGGGATATTGCCATGCAGGTCATGCGTATTCCAGGTACGAGCCTTACTCAATCCATTGCCATGCAGGATATGGTCGAAAAACGGGTGAAACAATTTCCTGAGGTGCACAATGTTTTTGCCAAGATTGGTACTGCAGAAGTAGCTACCGACCCCATGCCACCGAACTTCGCCGATACATTTATTATGTTAAAACCGCGCAAAGAGTGGCCCAACCCTAAAAAAACCAAACAAGAATTGGTACAGGAAATTGAAGAAGCCATAAAGCAAATACCAGGCAATAATTATGAGTTTACCCAGCCAATTCAAATGCGTTTTAACGAACTCATTTCTGGGGTGCGTAGTGATGTGGCCGTTAAAGTGTTTGGCGATGACCTGAAGGTTTTATTAAAAATTGCCGAACAAATTGATGCGCAACTTGAAAAAACACCGGGAGCCGCTGATGTAAAAGTTGAGCAAGTTAGTGGTCTTCCTTTATTGACCGTGGAGATTAATCGCGATGCTTTGGCGCGGTATGGCTTGCAAATTGGTACCGTACAAGATGCCATTGTCATTGCTACGGGTGGTAAAAAGGGCGGCGAGCTCTTTGAAGGCGATAAACGATTTGACATTGTGGTGCGACTGCCGGAGTCACAACGCATGGATACCGATGTACTAAGGCAAGTGTTTATCCCCTTACCGCCTTCTAAAGATGGCCTGCGGCACTTCATTCCCTTAAGTGAAGTCGCCAAAATGGTACGTAGTGAAAGCCCCAACCAGATAAGCCGTGAAACCGGTAAGCGTCGCGTGGTAGTGAGTGCCAACGTACGTGGACGTGATTTAAGTTCATTTGTCCTGGATGCCAAGCAGCGTATTGAACAAAACGTTAAACTACCCAGTGCCTATTGGATAACCTGGGGCGGGCAGTTTGAGCAGCTCCAATCAGCCTCATCGCGCTTACAAATTGTGATTCCTATTACTTTGCTGGGCATTTTCCTGCTCTTATTCATGAGCTTTGGTAGTGTTAAAAATGCTTTATTGGTCTTTTCAGGCATTCCGCTGGCCCTAACGGGTGGCGTATTTGCTTTATGGCTTCGCGAAATTCCGTTGTCGATTTCAGCAGGCGTGGGGTTTATTGCCCTATCAGGAGTGGCTGTTTTAAATGGCTTGGTGATGATTACTTTTATCAATAAATTGCGTGAAGAAAAAAGGTTTTATTTAAAAGATGCGGTATTACAAGGCTCTCTGGCAAGGCTTCGCCCAGTACTCATGACTGCTTTAGTGGCATCACTGGGCTTTGTCCCCATGGCTCTAGCCACGGGTACGGGCTCTGAGGTGCAACGACCCTTGGCGACCGTGGTGATTGGCGGCATTATTTCATCAACTTTTCTAACACTCTTAGTCTTACCTGGCTTGTATTACGTGTTTCATGAGCGGCACAAAAAATCTTTGGTTAAAAAACCGGGTGAGGAAACTTAATTTATGCTCAGGATAGTCAATAAAGATTCTAGAGGATATAGAATATTATGTAAGTTATCTTATTGGCTACACACTCTGCAGCAGCATCACAATAACCCCTCCACAACTTTGACAATTTCTGTAAACACGCTATATTTATAGTTAAATACTTATTTAACTGTTTGATTGATGATGCTAACTCAAGACCAAATCATTACCTTAAGCGATATCTTACATTTGATGGGCGAGCCTAATCGCCTAAAGCTCCTTATAGTCTGCTTTGAAGGTCCCAAGTCTGTTTCGGAATTGGCAGAACAATTGCAACTTTCAGTGCCCTTAGCCAGCCATCATTTAAGTTTATTGCGCTCAGCCAGGCTTCTAATGGCTAATCGCGATGGCAAACATATTTACTACAGCATTTATGATGTCCATGTGCGTTGTATTCTTGCAGACATGCTCAAACACTTTACTGAAGAGACGGAGAATTAACATGAGTTTTTTAAAACGAATGCTTGGCAATTATCTTGGTGGCCACTCTGGTGGATATGGAAAATCTCATCATGGTCAAAGAAGCAAACACGGTAACTACTCCAACAATCCTGAATCAGGAGGGTTGAGCTGCCCACGCTGTAAGGGCTCTCTTGCTCCTGGGTCGCGCTTTTGCAGTCAATGTGGTAGTGGCCTTGAGAATACTCAATGCGCTTGTGGCGCCACTGTTGCTGCAGGGGCGAAATTTTGTGGCCAATGTGGGAGCTCATTATGACAAAGCCGCTCACCTTAACCACTTTTTTTGTTGCAGGCCTTGATTGCCCGTCTGAAGAGCAATTAATCAGGAGGCAATTAGAGGCAGTTCCTGAAGTGGAGCAGTTGGACTTTAATTTCATTGCTGAAGAGGTGACCATACACCATCGTCTTCCTGCTATTGATGTGTTGCAAAAACAAATCGAAGCATTAGGCATGAGTGTGCGCACCCAGGGCAGTACCTCTTCGGCAACAGAAGAGAAGAGGCGAGTGGATTCCTCATGGCCATTTATTGCTTTGGCAGGTTTTTTAGCTCTTGGTTCTGAATTAACTGCTTATTTTTTTGCAAAAGAGCAATCAATCTGGGTTATTCTTCCTGCGGTGCTTGCCATTATCTTAAGCGGCCCACCTACTCTTAAAAAGGGTTTGCTTGCGTTGCGTACCAAAGCCATGAACATTAATAGTTTAATGTTGATTGCCATCACAGGGGCACTGTTTATAGGGGCCTGGCCGGAAGCCGCAATGGTTACCGTTTTATTTGCTCTTGCTGAGCGCATTGAGCGGTATTCTCTGGATAAGGCACGCTTGGCCATCCGCAGTCTCATGCAGATTGCGCCTGAGGTGGCTCAGATTAAGATGGATAATGGTCAATGGCAGACTTTGCCTGTAGAAGAGGTTGCCGTTGGTGCAGTGTTTAAAGTAAAACCTGGTGAGCGTATCCCACTTGATGGGGTATTGATATCGGGACAAAGCACGGTGAATCAAGCACCGATTACAGGCGAGTCCATGCCGGTAAGCAAGTATGTAGGTGATGGGGTGTTTGCGGGAACTTTAAATGAGCACGGCACTTTTGAAGTTAGGGTCAGTAAGGCATCGGGTGATACGTTGCTTGCTAAGATTGGAAAAGCCATTGAGCAGGCACAAAGTGAACGCGCTCCAACGCAGCGCTTTGTTGATGAGTTTGCAAAATATTACACCCCTATTATGGTGTTGATAGCAATTTTAATCGCACTTATTCCTCCTTTGGCGTTTGGCTACCCTTTTTATGATTGGATTTATAAAGCCTTAACGTTATTAGTTATTGCTTGTCCCTGTGCTTTGGTTATCTCCACGCCGGTGACGGTAGTCAGCGGATTGGCTTCAGCAGCACAGCACGGTCTTCTTATCAAAGGAGGCAGCTATTTAGAAATGGGACATCAGCTCAAATTAATTGCTCTGGACAAAACGGGCACTTTAACCGAAGGAAAACCCGTAGTGACTGATTTTATTGCCTACGATAAAAAACAACCTGAAGCGTATTTATTACTACTTGCTGCAAGCCTTGATAGTCATTCGGAACATCCTGTTGCCCATGCTTTGGTGGAGTACTGGCGGCAAAATCAGCCCAATGAGTCCTTGCTCGAAGTAGCGCAATTTTCAGCACTCCCTGGCCGAGGGGTGCAAGGCGCTATTGGTCAAGAACGGTTTTATGTGGGGAATCATCAATTGGCAGAAGATAATAAGGTATGCTCTCTTGCTGTAGAACAAGAACTCAAGCGTTTAGAAAAAGAAGGAAAAACAACCGTTATTTTGAGTAATTCAGCGGTGGTTTTGGCGGTTTTTGCGGTGGCCGATACGCTTCGTGCTACGAGCAAATGGGCTATTGACACCTTGCATCAACAAGGACTTAAAACAGCGATGTTAACGGGGGATAATGCGTTGACCGCTCAAGCTATTGCCAAGGAAGTGGGGATTGATGAAGTGCAAGCAAATGTCTTGCCTACTGAAAAATTACAAGCAATTAATCGCCTTTTGGAGCAGTATAAAATCGTGGGAATGGTGGGTGATGGAATCAATGATGCCCCTGCCTTGGCTAAAGCCACGATTAGTTTTGCGATGGGGAAAGGCACCGATACCGCTTTAGAAACGGCGGATGTTGCGTTAATGAACGATAATTTAGCTATGCTTCCTTTATACATTGATTTAAGCCGAAGAACAGCGCGTATTCTTCGCCAAAATATTACGTTATCCCTTGCCATAAAAGGGGTGTTTTTTATTCTGGCATTGGGAGGAGTAGCAACGCTTTGGATGGCAGTATTTGCTGATATGGGTGCAAGCTTAATTGTTGTTGCGAATGGCCTACGCTTACTTAACTCGCACAAGGGGCATTCTGAATATCAGGAAATGAAAGGTTAATGAGTTGTCTTGGCAGTTTTATCTTGAATTGGGTGGATGATGAATGAGTGGGTTCCTAATGAGCAAGATAGTGCTCATTCTTTACGTTTTTTAGTGGTCGAATCCTCATTAGGCGCTCGTATTATCATTCGTGCACATTTATTAGAGTACAAGCATTCGGTGGATATGGCTTGGGATGATGAATCCGCAATAGAACTGGCCTTTATGAGAGCTTATGATTTTATCTTAGTGGATAACAAGTTAAATTGCTATGAGCTGATTGACCACATACAAAAAAATTCGGTATTCAATGAACAGACGCCCATGATCATTTTGACTTCTAACCATAACGAGGAGCACCAATCTCAGGGCAGCAGGATTTATTTTAAAAAACCCATATCCAAAATGGATGCATTACAATTGCTTGCTTTTCTAAAAAATCTTAAAAAATGAATCTTTTGGGTAGGATGTAAAATGAAAATTTTGGAGAGTAGATAAGGCTCATTTATCATCTATTATTCATTATGTTACGATGTAAAGAGTGTTAATGATATGTGGCTCGTTTTTAAGGAGAAATAATGAATACTAATGGATTTAAGATGATTGTGTTGATTGGTTTGTTGGGTTTTGGTTTGTCAGCGTGTACTCCCAAGACAACGCCTGCTCAAACTCATCCTGAAAGTGGCTATGAGGGGGGATTTGGTGGCGATGGTGGGCATGTGCATCAAAACAAGAACAACTAAATAGGAATACATCATGTTTACCAATGGATGGTTTTTAGGTTTTTTAGGTCTCGTAATTCTCATATTGATCGGCCTTACCTTGTTATTTCTAAAACAGAAGAAAACCATTCAATTTTACGTTGCCTTAATTACTTTTCTTATCATTACAGCGATTTTCCTCCATGGGGTTTCATTTAAATTAAAATAGCGACCGGTGATAAGGAGAAGTAATGGGTAAAATCGTATTTCCTGATGTCAAAAAATCTTCAAAAGAGCGGTTACTTTGGTCTGCTCTTTTGCTAACGGGTGGTTTTCTAATTGCTGAAGTAGTTGGGGGTATTATCACAGGAAGTTTAGCGTTAATATCCGATGCGGCACACATGCTCACGGATGTGACCGCACTCATTATTGCTTTAATTGCGATTCGGATTAGTAAACGTCCTGCAGATGAGCGCCGCACCTTTGGTTATTATCGATTTGAAATATTAGCGGCAGCATTTAACGCGGCCCTTCTTTTTGTAGTTGCTCTTTATATACTGTTTGAGGCTTATCAGCGCCTCAAACAACCTCCTGAGATTTATTCTTTAGGAATGCTTATTATTGCCAGCATGGGTTTAGTCGTCAATTTGGCTTCCATGTCGCTTCTTTCTTCAGAAAAAGATAAAAGCTTAAATATTAAAAGTGCTTATCTTGAAGTATGGAGTGATATGTTAGGCTCTTTAGGGGTGATTGCTGCGGCACTCATCATTCGCTTTTGGGGTTGGAGTTGGGTTGATTCGGCTGTGGCGGTAGTAATTGGTTTGTGGGTAGGGGTAGCGACCCCATTCGTGTCAAAATTTACGGTTTGATATTCTCCATAATGAAATTTGTTAGTTTAACTCCCCTAATATCCACATTTTGCTGTTTTACAACTTTAAATCCTTTGGCTTCAAAAAATGGTTTTGCTGTGATGCTTACTTCAGCAAATACCCTCTTTAGATTCAAGTCATTTGCCTTTTTAAAGATTTCATTCATCAACGAAGAACCAATACCAAAGCCTTGATATTCATGATGAACGTAGAAGCAATCGATGTGACCATTCGGTTCAAACTCAGTAAATCCAACTATTTTATTATCCATTAGAGCAACAAGTGGTGGAATGGTCCCCCATTTTTTCTTCCAGCTGGTTAATTCTAAAGAGGAAGAAGGTGCCCAGGCATTAACCTGCTCTTCAGAGTAATCCTGAACATTAATATTATGAATAGTGTAATAATAAATATTGGCTAACTGTTGTGCATCGTCAGCTATATAATGTCGAATAATAATTGGGGTTCGACAATCATTGGAACGAAAAGTTACTCTAAGGATTCCTACTCAGACCATACCAAGTAATTTTTTCCCGTCCTCTCGTAACTCACCTGTAGGTGATACATGCCGATATAAAGTTTGTTTTGTAATTCCGAGTTCTTCACATAACGGTCCTATTTTAGTTTCAAGTTGACCTAAAGCAGCCATCGCAAGTCTTAGTTTTGCTTGAGTCATTTTGTAGGGACGGCCACCTTTCCGTCCACGGGCACGGGCAGATGCTATTCCAGCGAGTGTACGTTCCTTAATCATTTCTCGTTCAAACTCTGAAAGTGCTGCAAAAATACCAAATACCAATTTCCCAGCAGCTGTTGTTGTATCAATAGCGGCACCATGACCTGTAAGAACTTTTAAGCCAATTTTTCTTGCGGTTAATTCATGAACTGTATTAACGAGATGGTGAAGATTACGTCCTAGGCGATCTAATTTCCATACAATTAATATATCACCTTCTCGCAGGGCTTTTAGGCAGTTTTGAAGTCCAGGTCTGTCATCACGCTTACCTGATGCATGATCTTGATAAATTGATTCTTCTTTAACACCCTCAGCCAATAGAGCATCTCTTTGTAAATCGGTTGTCTGCGATCCATCTGCCTTTGATACACGGGCATATCCAATGAGCATTTTTTATCCTTTATCATTATGGTGATTAAGTCACATAAACGACCGGTTATGTGACTCAACGAAAGCATTCCTCAGAATAAATAAAATTAGTCACTTTACTGGTAACTAAATTAACGTCTTTTAAACCATATTTCAAATTGATTATGTAACTTGCATTGAGGTACTATCCCGGCCTTTGTTTATGGGATATTTCTGGACAAGCATGCCTGTTGATTTTTTAACTGATGAACAATATCAGAGCTACGCTCGTTATCCTGATAAACTTTCTCAAGAGCAACTCGACAAATATTTTTACCTTGATGACAAGGATAGGGAGTTAATCAATACATGTCGTCGTGATTACAACAAGCTTGGTTATGCTTTGCAATTGACTACGATTAGATTTCTAGGAACCTTTCTTCCTAATCCAATTAATGTACCAAACAATGTTATTTGCTATCTTGCAAAACAATTAGAGATGGAACCTACAGAAGACATTAAATTTTACCTGGATCGAAAAGCTACTCGATCCGCACATTGCAATGAAATCAAGACGCTTTTTGATTATAAAGATCTCAGCGATATCTGGGGATATCGATTAACTCGCTGGTTATACTCTCAAGCTTGGTATGGTAATGAAAGACCCGGTATTTTATTTGAACGCTGTATATTATGGCTTGTTAACAAAAAAATTATTTTGCCAGGCATTAGTACCTTAACCATTTTAATAGCAAAGGTTCGAGATCGAGCATCAAAGCGATTATGGCAACGACTGACCTTATTGGTGAATAATAATCGTAAAGAACAACTGGAAAATTTATTGCTGACTCCAAAAGGAAGTCGCTACAGTAAACTTGATGAATTAAAAAAGGGGCCTACGCACATCAGTAGCACAGGATTAGTGAAGGCTTTTCGACGTTATCAGTGTATACGTGACTTGGGCATAGGCCAAATAGATATTGGCAATATACCGAAAGCAAAGATTAATCACCTGGCGAGATATGTCACTGTGTCGTGGGCACCGTCGATTGCAAGAATGCCTGATGACAGACGTATTGCTGTATTATTTTCTTTTGCTTATGTTTATGAAATCAAGGCACTGGATGATGCTTTGGATTTGTTGGATATGTTAATCACTGAAATCACCGCGGAGGCAAAACGATTAGGAGAGAGAAAGCGCATTCGTAGTTTGGGTGATTTAGATAAAGCTGCATTGAAGCTGTCTGATTTTGGGGATTTATTTTTAAAACACGAGAAGGACGATAACCTACCCAACGTCATTTACAAAGCCATTTCCAGAGATATTATTACGAATGCTGTAGAAGTCATTCGACAGATTGCAAAACCGAATCATGATAAATATTATGATGAGTTGCTTGAGCAGTACAAAACTGTACGCAGGTTCTTACCAATCTTACTCAATACTGTCAAATTTCAAACTACTAAAGAAGGAAAGCCAGTACAAGCTGCTATAGAATTTTTAGCGGCTATGGAGGGTAAACGTAAACCTTCATTTCAAAATGCACCCCTCGAAATTGTAAATTCTGGTTGGCGAAATATTGTTATCAAAGCCAAAACCAAAGAAATCGATAGGCCAGGTTATACCTTATGTGCCATGGATCATTTACAAGCTAATATGCGCAGCCGTGATATACATGTTGTGAATAGTGAGCGCTGGTGCGATCCGCGCGCTAAATTATTAAAGGGGTTAGCCTGGGAGCAATATAAGATCCCTGTATGCCGATCACTAAATCTATGTATAGATTTTGATGAAGCATTTGAGCATTTGTCTATAAAATTGGAGAATTCCTATCAGGATGTGATTGAAAGATTATCCAAAAATGATGCAGTTGAGATCGTTAAAAACAATAAGGGTAAAGACAGGATCAAATTATCCAGATTAGAAAAATTGGATGAACCTGAAAGCCTGAAAATGTTAAAGGATAAAGTGGATAGCTTGATGCCTCGGATTGATTTTCCAGAACTATTGCTCGAAGTCGACCACATGTCAGATTTTACTGATGAATGTACCCATATTAGTGATAATAATTCACGGGTTTCTGGAATTGAGGTTTCATTATGCGCGGTAATCATGGCGGAAGCGTGTAATATTGGGCTTGAACCATTAATTGATGAATACAGTCCGCAACTAACACGGAATCGATTAAGTTGGGTGCAGCAAAATTGCATTCGCGCAGAAACTATTGCCAGATCCAATGCACGACTAGTGGATATCCACTCTCAGCAGCCTCTTGCAAAAAAAATGGGCACAGGTAATATTGCCTCAGCTGATGGCATCAGATTTTCTTGCGCGGTAAAAACAGTGAACTCGGGACCTAATAAAAAATATTATGGACCAAAACGAGGATTAACCTATTACAATTTTATATCGGATCAAAGTACAGGATTTCATGGAATTGTCATCACAGGCACCTTGCGTGATTCGCTTTACCTACTGGATGGGATGCAAGATCAACAAACAAGTCTTGATATTAAAGAGATCATGACAGATACCGCTGGTGCGAGTGAAATAATCTTTGCCTTGTTTTGGTTATTAGGATACCAATTTAGCCCAAGGATTGCAGATGTTGGAGGAGCAAGATTTTGGAGAATCAATCCTAAAGCTGACTATGGTTCTTTGAATGATATTTCTAACCATAAAATTAGTGAGAACTCCATGCGAAAGCATTGGGAAGACATTTTACGGGTTGCTGCCTCATTGAAATTAGGCCACGTCAGTGCTTCAGATTTAATACGTTCTTTGTTTAGAAAAAATAGGCCTTCTGGTTTAGCTAAAGCATTAATGAATTTGGGTCGTATTATCAAGACTCTGTATCTGCTTAATTATATCGATAGTGAAGAATATAGACGCCATATTTTAGGACAACTCAACAAAGGTGAAAGCCGCCACAGCCTGGCGCGCACTGTGTATCATGGACGTCGAGGCGAAATATATGAAAAATATCGCGAGGGGCAAGAAGATCAACTTAATGCACTCGGATTGGCAACTAACGCGATTGTATTGTGGAATACAGTTTATATGCAGGCTGCATTAGATTATTTGCGTGCACAAGGTGAAGTGATAAAGGAAGAAGATGAGGCACGGTTATCTCCATTAGGGCGAAAGCATATTAATTTCTTAGGGCATTTTTCATTTATGCTGCCTAAATTTGTTGCGGAAGGACAATTAAGGTCACTGAACACGTCAAATGTGACTGAAAAGCTAGATCTGGCTTAAAGATTTTTGCTTAGAGTAACTTTTCGTTCCAATGATTGTCACACCCCTAATTTCATTGGCCATAATAATCTCTATTTGCTGTCAATTTGAAGTGTACTCTATTCTGACCCTACGTTTCGCACCAAGATAAACGATTTTTATAATTATTCTGTTCAATAGCCAGGCAGGAGAAGCCTGTGCCACGCGCAGATTCTGCGGCAAGTCCATAGATTTCAAGAGCATACTGACCAAAATAAGAAATGATTTGTTGATGTACTGGTTTTAGATTAGTTACCACACGATGTTTTTGATCGTTTGTCAGGATGGTTACAACAGCTATCACGTTCATCAGCTCAGCAATCCATTTCATTGTGGGATTTTGTACTGGCTTACCCAGCTGATTGGGAAGTGCTTCATCATGCTCCTTTAAGCATTGCCTGATGTGAGCTTGAGCAAAATTGTACACCATGAGACAAAGCGTCATTACCATCATCAAGGCTGTAATTCGCTCAGGTGTTTTAAGGAAGAAAGAGTCCAGTTCGAAGGCATTGTTTTTCATGAATTTAAAGCTTGATTCGACACAGGATTGCTCTTTATATTGTTGAAGCATGGCATGATTATTCAATAGCGAGCTATCACATTGATTACTGGCCAAAATAAAGCGTCCCAGTGTTTCTTTTTTAGCACCCACCCTCTCCAGACAGGTAGAAAGACAGGCTTGTATTTGATATCCAATCACCATTTTTTGAGCTCCAGGTTTTGGGCGACCTTTCCCTGTATGGCGTTCAACAGGTAGAATCTCATAATGAATTTGGTGGTATTTGAGTGATTTGATGAGCGGTTTTAATGCCTGCTTTGCATCGTCAGGACATTGAAAGACCTGGTGACCAAGATGCCATAAGGATTTAATGAGCTCTTGAGATTTTTTATCCAAATGCCTCTGAAAAGTCTTTAGCTCTCGCAACCTCGCCTGTTGCGACTCAATCAAAACCCAGCGTTGTGGAATACCATAAAGAACCGTTTCATGAACACTTCCACGATAGTTTGCATCAAACGGCTCCCAGGTCAGAGCATCACAAGGCTTGTTCAACAATACTTTGGCTTCATTAAGCTGTGCAGGTACTCGGGTTATCCAAAACACGTTATTGAGGCTTGCCAACTGCTCTGGAACATAAAAGGCGGCATCAACCACAAAACAAAGGCCATCAGGCATCCCATGAATACTTTGTGTAAACGCTTGCACCCTCCTAACCGTCTCTTGGAAACTTGTTTTATCACTACTATTCCCATCTAAGGCCTC
The DNA here is from genome assembly GCF_900452385.1 of Legionella donaldsonii. Taxonomy (NCBI): domain Bacteria; kingdom Pseudomonadati; phylum Pseudomonadota; class Gammaproteobacteria; order Legionellales; family Legionellaceae; genus Legionella; species Legionella donaldsonii. The sequence continues at coordinate 71,812 of NZ_UGOA01000002.1, forward strand.
CATCCATAAGGGGATATTCGCAGCTCCTCCTTGTACTAGTGACAGCATCACTTGCTTTAGATCAGAGCGATTCGCTTTGGAATATCCGTAGTCTGGTTGCGCAATCCCGGGCGCGGCCTCTTCTGTGTCATAGCGGCCGTAAAGAACAAAGCTTGTACTGTCTAAATGCAGTCTCTGGCTTAGTAAATTTTTTTCTCGGGCAATCTCAAAAGCCAATTCCGAATAAAGCCTGGTCACACCGTATTCTGCGATTTTATCCAGGCAGCGACCAAGACTGTCATCATTCAGGTGTGCCGCGTCTAGTTCTGAACCAAGCAGTTGAGCCACAGGCTTATCTTGGAAAAAATGCGGCGTCATATACAACCGGCTATTCATAAAACCCAACCCATTGATAACCATCGCCGCTACTCGACGACCATAGCTTACCACGCCTCCTTTTTTTTCATTTAACTCAAGGCGTGCATCAATTCTCTCTATTATCCCTAATTCTCTAATCGTTGCTGCAACAAGTCCTAAATGCCCCAATTGCTCTGAACTTACTGTATCTCGATTCAGCATCCTTCTCTCCAATAGGTCTTTGGGAGACAAGGGTACCTGATTCTTCTCTTGTGGGCTGTGATCTTTTTCTTATATCGGCTTGATCTTTTTCTCAATTTAACTAATGCGATAATTCCTTGGGGATAATTCTAATTTTAGCTTTTTCATGCTGCGGAATGTCCGCTGACGTCAGGAGGAAAGGAAATACTCTGTCAATTTAGAGTTAGTATTATATTTTATTGACACAAGTGAATCAACCTCTTAAACTTCAACCTGACACTTATTCGTTTTTATGGTTAATATCATGTCAGGTAAGAGAATTGGTTACATTCGAGTCAGTAGCTTTGAGCAGAATCCAGAACGACAACTCGAAGGAATCACACTTAACAAAAAATTTATAGATAAAGCCTCCGGAAAAAATACTGCACGTCCACAACTTGAAGCCATGCTCGATTATGCGCGTGATGGCGATACCATCATTATACACAGCATGGATCGGTTGGCGCGCAATTTAGATGATCTACGTAAACTAGTAACACAATTGACTTCCCAACAAATTAGAGTTGAATTTGTGAAAGAAAATTTAACATTCACAGGCGAAGATTCGCCAATGTCAACGTTGTTGTTATCTGTCATGGGCGCATTCGCTGAGTTTGAACGCTCATTAATTAAAGAGCGTCAAATGGAAGGGATCGTTCTTGCTAAGAAGCGTGGCGCTTATAAAGGCCGGAAGGCTGCTTTATCTCAGGAACAAATTGACGAAATAAAAAAACGTGTGACTCAAGGAGATAAGAAAAGTCATATCGCACGTGATTTTAGTATTAGCCGCGAAACGTTATACCAATATTTAAGAAAATAAGGCTGATTTATTAATGAAACAACAGCCCAGACTTTCTGAAGATGAAATTATTCGCGATTGGTCTTTAAGCACTGACGATTCGATCTTCATTAAAAAATTTAGGAAACAATACCAATTATGGGGATTTCTGCAGGTTTGTGCCTTGAGATTATTTGGCCAGCTTCTGGATAATCCCAACACGCTTGATACTCGTATTATTGGACATGCTTGTAAATTATTGGGGTTAGACATTGTTGGTACCGTTAATTTGCCAATGCGTGATGCCACAAGAACTGACTACAAGAAATCAATTTTCTCGCATTTAAATTTCAGGCCATTCAATGATGCCAAAGCTATTTTTTATGATTGGCTGCAACAGAAAATGCAGACAGGAATGCTGATCCCAGAAAAACTAATTTCAGAAGCCGAAGTCTTTTTGATCGTCAACCAAGTTGCTTTGCCAACGCTGTATTATTTGAAGCGTGAAATCAATTCTTTTTGCTCAAAGCATCAAGAAAAAATATTTTCTGGAATTTATCAGCAGCTATCTGAAGCATTGATTGACATGATTGATGACATGCTTGAAATTATCCCTGACGAAGACATCACGTGGTTTCAAAAATTTAAGGAATATCCTGGTTCTAGTAGCATTTCGGTGTTGCAAGACTATTTCGAACGCTATCAAAAAGTTGAAAAAATAGACTTGTCGTTGGTCGATACCGGCACTGTAGATTCTGATCTTGCTAGATATTTTTATCAACTTGCCAAGCACTATGATGCTTATCAGATAAAACGCTTTAAACCATCAAAGCGTTACGCTTTAATGGTACTATTTTTGGCAGAATCAAAAAAAGTCCTTATGGATTACCTTATTCAATTACATGATCAATATATTTCCAATATATGCCGTGAATGCCGAAATGCACATCTGAAAACTTTGAAGCTTTATAAGAATAAAAATGAACGCGCTATTGATAAGATCGAGCGCTTTATCGACTTTATTTTGGCTCAAGAAGATGATCACAGTTTATCGGTTAGTGATCTTTATTCACATTCAACCGAAAAGTCTGATCTACAGCAGGCTAGAAATGATATGCACGAATACCAGGTGCTGAGCCGTTTTGGTTATGCCAAGCTAATTCAAAACCGTTATAGCAGCATGCGCCGCTATTTTGCTGATTTTATTCAATTGCCATTTCTGATTGAAAAAGGCGGTCAGTCATTAGAGCAATCAATTGAACTGGTACGCAAACTCGATAAACAAGAAATTGCTAAGATACCCAGTGATATGGACACTAAATTCATGGATGGGCAATTAACTATTGCCATGCGAGATAAGAATGGGGAAATTAAACGCAATCTTTGGGAAATGGGACTTGCCGTTGCGATTAAAGATGGTTTTCGATCTGGCGATTTATACGTTGAGCGCAGTAACAAATATGCCTCTTTTTGGAACTTGATATATCAAGATTGTGAGTGGCAGCGAGAAAAAGAAAATAGCTATCAAGCGCTAGAGATTATGCAAGATGCAGAGCATGCAGTAGGCAAAATTATTGCGAATTTCCATAGTTCAGCTGCGATTGCTGCCAATCGCTTTAAAAGCGATGATTTTGCTGACATTAAAAACGGCAAGCTATTGCTGAAAAGAAAAGACAAAATCGATATTCCCGATGATGCAGAACGCTTACAGGCACTGATAAATTCATATATGCCGAAAATAAAAATAGAGCAACTATTAATTGAAGTTGATCACATAACAGGATTTACCAAACACTTTACCCCGATTCATGGACAAAAGGGGAGACCACAAAATTTTTATAAAACCTTAATTGCCAGCATTTTGGCACAAGCAACTAATATTGGCCTTGTAACTATGGAGAATTGCACACCAGATATCACTGCAAAAATGATGCGTTATGTTACCGATACCTGCATTCGGGAAGAAACTATCAAATCTGCTAATGCAGAATTGGTGAATCAACATACGCAACTAGACTTAAGCCAAAACTATGGGGATGGAAAAATGTCATCTTCAGATGGGCAACGCTTTATTATTACTGCAAGCAGCCTGCTGTCGTCATACTACCCAAGATACGCGGGCTACTACGATAAAATGATTGGCGTATACACGCACACATCAAACCAACTATCAGTACTTAATACGCAAGCTATTTCATGCGCACCACGCGAATCGCTTTATGTCATTGATGGCTTGTTAGATAACAACACCATTCTCGCAATTAAAGAACACACCACGGATACAGAAGGCTTTACTGAGCACGTGTTTGCACTGTGCTATTTACTTGGTATTCGGTTTATGCCGAGAATTAAAGATCTAAAATCTCAGCAACTTTATCGCATTGATAAAGAAATTGCTTACGGTGAATTGGACTCTCTGCTAACTAAAACCGCATCTATTGAAGTGGTGATAGAACAGTTTGACCAAATGGTACGAGTGGCAGCCTCTTTGAAAAAGAAGCTCAGTCCTGCTCATGAAATTATTAGGCGGTTATCGAAAGGCTCTCCATCTGACAAGCTATCAAAAGCATTTACACAATTAGGCCGAATACTTAAAACAGAGTATATTTTACAATACATTACTGACAAGGACATTCGAGATAAAGTTCAACGCCAATTAAACAAAGGAGAACATCGCCATCAATTAGCGCGCTGTATTTTTTTTGCAAACCAAGGAAAATTTCAAGTTGGTGACTACGAAGAAATCATGAATAAAGCAAGCTGCTTAAGCCTAGTATCGAATGCTGTATTATATTGGAATACGATGAAAATGACAGAAATTATTACCCAACTTAAAAACAACGGCGAAGTTATAAGCGATAATACACTAACTCATATATCACTTTTACCACATAAGCATTTGATTACGATGGGTACTTATTTTACCGATGCAGCTATTGATCAATCGGAAATAGAGGATGTGGGAGAATTTACGGTTTTAGAGCAAATTTAGATGTCAAACCGTAAATTCTGACACGGATGGGGTCGCTACCCCAAGTTGTAACATTTTTAAATTCCATGGATATGAACTTCATGACAATAAAAAACTCTGTGTAACTTACATGAAGTTATAAAAAATTTAATGGCTACAACATAGACAGGTAAAGGGATTTAATGGTGATTTGGAATTTTCGTACCTTCCAGCTAAGAACCCATTTCGGAAGTAATTGCTCATTTATGAGTTCAAATTAAATGGAAAAAATCCATGCCATTTAAATATTAAATTTTCCTGCCAAATAAAGATAAAACTTACAGGTTTTCTTAAAGCCCCCATTTTTATACACCACCATTTTTTGAAAAGAGTTCCTGATTTAAAATTATTTTATATAAAAAAGGAAAATGGTAAAAAACGAAATTGTGTGAGCATTTTATTTGGGATTGCAAAGTGCAGCAAAGAGTAGCGGCTGTGTAGCGTTATTATTGCTACATTTGTTCAGGATATTTTGATACAGTAATAGTGCCAAAATCCTTTTGCAAACACCTTTATCAAGGCAATACGAATTACCAATTGTGAAAGTGTAGCAAATGTAGCGATGTAATTCGTTATGTAAATTCTGGCTGTAATCGGGGTTTGAACGATGCTAAAATCACCAAAATTCAGCCTTCTTAAATAATTTCTATGCCCCATTATCATATAGAAAAAGAAAAATATGAGCCTACTTTAGATCGAGTGGTTTATTCAAATTCATTAACTTTAACTACTTATGACTTAATTGAAGCTCCTATTTTTATCAAAGATAAATTGGGCCGTTATCTTTGGGCAAATGCTTTTTTCATCAGCCGTTCAGCGGGCTATAGTTCTCTTGGAGAAATCACTAATAAAACTGATACTGATTTTTCTTGGCATGAGTATGCTACACAACTACGTAACAATGATAGGTCGGTGATAGAAGCTAGGCAGAGCCAAAGCCATTACGAGCAAATTATTCGACACGATGGAACTTACGTTAATATCCTTACTAAAAAATCCCCTCTTGTTGACAGTTCTAGCGCATTAATAGGATTAATCGGATTTAGTATTGCATTACCACAACCGCATGGTATTGCTGCTTTAAGTGCTCGCGAAAGAGAATGCCTTTATTATTTATCCAAGGGATTAACTGATAAAAAAATTGCGAAACAATTAATTATTTCACCTCGAACAGTAGAAACTCATCTTGGTAATGCGAAACACAAACTAGGGGTCAGCACCAGAGCCGAATTAATAGCGACTTTTTCCCGTGTCTATCCGTCATTTTCCGGATAAAAACTCAAAATCCTAGTGGTTATACTGCCAATGAATTAAAAGGAGTATAACAATGCTATCAAAAATATTTAAAAATCAACGTGACTCAATTCTTGAATTGACGCTTTTGCCTAATAATCAGCTTGAGGGCTATTTTACAACAGCAGTAGCCTCCAAAGATTGTCAGCAAATTATTGGCCAAAGACAACCGATTACTGGACTATGGGCAGGAAATGCACTGACATTTAGTGTTGTTTATGAGCAATGTGGTTCGATATATAGTGTGGTTGGTAATTTTGATCAAGAAAAAAATCACATCGATGTGATTGGATTAATCAATCATCAATCAGATGATGCGACAGGAAAAGATTGCGGTTCTCGCTATATTACTCATGATACTTATAACAGCATAAATTAACTGCTGGATAGAAGAATTAATAAGAAACTTCAATTATTAGGCAGGACATTATCTAATTTAGTATAATCTCCTGCTAAAATAGAACCATTAATAAATTTTTTACTCTCATTCTTCTTTGAATATGGCCGCACTTCTCAATGTTGCTTATAACATCTCAAAACGGAAAGCCTGATAAGAGGGTGATTCATATGGATGGGCCTTCTTTAAGGCCGCAACAGCATCTTTGATTTGCTCTTTGGTACAGATAATTTCTACTTTATATTCAGGCACTTTTTCAAGTTGATTAATTGTTCCAATAAAAGCCTGGCTTCCAGGTAATGGCATAAATTGCCCCTCACCTAATGTTTGCCAAGCACAATGCTGATAATGATCAACACTCCCTCCGCCTGTAGCAAAAATAGCATTTTTAACAATTTCTAAATGGGTTTCTGGAACACAAAAACAAAGCATGTACATGATATCACCTATGGGGAAATTAATTCTGTTTTCCAAGAGTCTTCTACCTTCGTATAACGAATTACTTCAGAAAAAGAAATAGAACCGACCGTGTAGAAAATCCATGTTTTAGGGATAAAGCGAAAACCGAAATAATACTCACTCATAGGGATAGGGAGGCCTGCAAATTGCTCACTCAATTCTTTTTTCTTGGTTTCCAATTGGTTTAGATCTTTAATAACAAGACCGGAAGTAGGGGCATAAGCAGAAAATCGCAATTGGCGTTCACGAGGAAGAGTGCTCCAAAAAGATTCATTTTCTCTTTGAGAAATGGGTATTGCTGTTCCTTCCAAAATAACTTGTCGGCTCTGCATCGCAAATAAAAAATTTAAACAGGATTTAGAGTTATTTAATAATTCAGCAACCTTGCGTGTTTTTTGCTGCGTAAAAAATAAAAGACTCTCGGTTTCAATTTCGCGAATTGCCACCACTCGACTATGAGGATCGCCTAAGCTGCTACAAGTGCTTAAAACAGCACAGTAAGGATCTTCAATTCCTCGTTCTTTTTCCTTGTTCAACCATTCTTCTAGCATATTAAAGGGCACAAATTTCTCCTGTTAATTGGTGTACTACGATTAATGTATCAAGTTGAACTTACACTTTGAATGCACGAGGATTCACTTCCACCATCGTTTTTGAACCTGATTTTACAATGCGTATTTGATTGTGCTCCACTAATAATTCAACCGCTTGGTCGCGTTTTATTTTATCTCGCAATGGACTTAATTGTTGAATAGTTCGTAAGGTTGTTGAACGAATATTTTTTTCAATAAACCAGTCCATAAGTTTTAGGGCATCGGAAAACTGCAGAGAAACGGTTTCAGTAGGCATAATTCGTCGTGCTTCTTGCAAATGCCAACTAATTATTTCAATGGCATTTTCGGTATGCTCTACACCAATATCACCATGGCGTCCTTCAAAGAGATGAAAAAGTGCTGCAAGCCGTGCTGTATTTTCAGCCGCCTTTGATGCGAAATCAACGACATCGACCCACTGGCCTTGAGGTTTTAACCCAGCTTCTACAGCATTAAAAAATAAAATCCATTGTTGTTTTGCGGCCATACTCATTTTCAACAATGGAAGTTGAATACAACCTTGATGGCTTAATTGCTCTGACTGGTTTAAGCAGGCAGTGACGCGTTGCTCATAATGGGTTAGAGAATGTAAAGAAGCAGGTGGCTCTTGGTAAAATCGATTTCCCATACTGTTGGCAGGGTAAGCCATAAGGCAACGAGCTAAAAAACCGCTTTGTCGACTAATACCCGATGCTTGCTTGGTAAGTTGTTGTAATATAAGCGGTTGCATCATCAAGTTAAGTGTTAAACGCCGATTTTCAATGGTAAATCCTTGCGTTGTTTTGCGATGTGCCGTGAACGTCTTACCGTCCCACAAACGATTAAGCAAAGCTACAAAACGAGTCGGATTGCCTTGCATACTATGGCTTCCTAAGATGATGCCTGCTTCATCAGACCAAAGGGAAGCAGAAGGCCAACCTTGGGCCAAATGAATAGCCAGTGCTTCTTGGGTAGCATCTTCAAAATAAAGAGTGGGTTGCAAAGGAATTTCCGGTTCTTGATGAATTAATTCATCAAGCATTTCTTTGGCATAATCTGAGTCTTCTCCCGTATAGGTTGCACGTTTGATTTGGGAGAATAAACTGTCTTTTTCCATTTGCCATACTTGGTGTTGCGTTAGCGCTGACAATACTTCAGGTTCACGCCTTTTACGAATAAGTGTTTCCCAATGACGCGCTGCTTTCGAAAAAACATTATCTGCAGCTGTTTTTCGGGTGCCAGAGCCGCTGGCAATTAGAAAATAAAGCGATACAGGACTAATTAAATAGTTGTCTCGTGCTACATTGGCAAGAGATTGACATGATAGAGACATATTAGCCAAAGCGCTGCATGCAATTAAAGGTAGTGGCTGCTGTCCATATTGTTGATAGTCCACTACGGCTTTTCTAACAATTGAGGGAAGTGCCTCAACTGGGTAAGGACAATCAGGAGCTAAGATTGGAGAAAGTGGAATAGGTTGTCCCCATTTGATGCTTTGATGTGGATTATTTTTAATCTCTAATTCATTCTGTTCAATAGTCATTGTTTTAGAGGATGAAGTTTTGGTTTCCGATTTTACCAGTAGCGTCAGCATGATGTAAAATTAGTAGCCTGAAATATAATGATGAAGCATGACTGATGATCCTAAATACTGTCTCTATGGCGACTCGGATATAACTTTTCTATTAAAATGGTTGACTCTTGATGATTGTAAAATGTGTACGAGCTGGCGTTCATGAATTAAAACAGATCAATGAATTAATGTATCGTTCAAAATCTTATTGGGGATATGATAAAGCATTTATGGACAAATTCATGCAGCTTTTTCAAATGACCACAGACTATCTTGAAAAAAATACAGTGCAACTTTTTTGTGAAAGAAATACTGAAAAACCCGAAAAGGTGATGGGTTTTTATAGTTTTAGCATCAGAAATAAAGAGTCTGAACTGGATAATTTTTTTATTGATCTAGATTATATTGGTAAAGGCTTCGGTAAAAAAATGTGGTCTATGATGGTAGAAGATTTTAAATCAAATGGTGTTAGTAGATTCAAATTATGGAGCGATCCTGGTGCTGAACCATTTTACAAGAAAATGGGATGCATCAAAATTGGTGTTAAAAAATCTCCTATGATGCCAAATAGATATCCCATTATTTTTGAGTATAAGATTTGAAGAAGTTTTTTTCATTTTATTCTGGAGTAACGTGGTTTTTTTGAGCAACCCAAACAATTGCTTCCCCACAATCAGGATCCCTAATGTTATGTACAAGGACTTTAAAATGGCACTCTAGAAGAATTTGAGTATATTCTTCAGACGAAAGGGATGCATGATATAAATCATATCCCCCATTATCACCCCAGACTTCCCCGTACTCGGGTCCGGAAGTAAATATTAATAAACCATTTTGCTCCACCAAAGAAGAAAGGGATTTTAATGTTTTTCGTTGATCATCATGAGGTAAATGAAAGAAACTATGCCAGGCAATCACAGCGTCGAATTTCTCTTGTAAATCTAAAGTTCTCATATCGGCAAGTAGCCATTTTGCATTTGGGAATCTTTTCTTGCATTGCTCAATCATTTTTTGACTTGCATCAATGCCTGTTACTTTATACCCTTGTTTAATTAAAAATTGTGCTATGGGTTCGCCTGTACTACAGCCAACATCTAAAATTTTGCCTTTTGAAGGAAGCTTATTTTGCAGGAACTCTAAATAAGATTGCTCCATCTTGAGCTCTTTATTGCGATGACTATCAAACCACTCAGAGATTTCATCATAAATAAGATAGACATTATTTTTATTTCTTTTCTTGGTTGAGGGATTAGTCCGATATTTCAACTGAACAAAACCACCGCCAATACATTTGGTTTCAAGATGCTCCAATTCAATGTCTTGTGTCAAATATCCAAATAATGAACGACCAGAACCTAGCAAGACTGGTGCGATGGTTATTGTTAGTTCATGGATTAAATTCGCGGCTATAAAATTTTGGACAGTTATCCCGCCATCAATATAAAGATGCTTATATCCTTCATCAGTTAACCGCTTAACGAGCTCGCTGGGTGTTTCGGAAGATGCTGAAACATATTTTAAATGAGCAGGAATTTCTATAGGTTTGCTACTCATCACTATGACAGGAAGCTCACCATAAGGCCAAGGGTCAAATGATAAAACTTTCTCAAAAGAGTGCCTCCCCATAATGAGTCCATCGACCGTAGATATGAACTCTTTATAACCACCATCCTCGCCTGGGGGCACAAGCTCATTTGCTTTCGTTAGCCAATCAATAGAGCCATTATCTCTTGCAATAAAGCCATCAAGACTTGTAGCAATAAAAACAGAACATTTAGCAAACATCATCATTTATCCTTTGTATACAGACTTATTGATTGAGCTCATGCAGTGTAATAGCATTTCCTTCAGAATCGATGATAATTGCCATTCTACATACGGGTGATGAAAAAGTATCCAATTTGAATGTTACCCCATTCTTTTTTAATTGTTGCGTTAAGGAATCCAAATCTTCAACTTCAAAAGCAATACTACCCCCGGACACAGCACTTGGTTTAACACCTTCTGCAAGAGTTGTGATCGCAAAGCATCCGCCTTGTGGTAGGTCGTACTCTATCCAATGACCATTCGCAGATATTTTGCTAGGTGTTAGACCAAGATTTTTTTTATAAAAATCCATCGCACGATCTAAATTTTCGACAGGATACATGGTAAACGCTACTTTTTTTAACATGATTATTTCCTTTAAATAATTTTTTTCCATTATTATAAGCTCACATTATTTCTGCTCATAGTCCACTCCTACCTGCCGTTTCAAGAACAAATCGGCAACGCTCTTCAATCGTTTTCTTAGGCACAAGCACCATTTCAAAACCAAACTCTTTGTATACATCTATGTGAATTTGCTCAAAAATAAGAGCGTCTTCATAACTGATTTTGCGAGCGGAAGTTGGTTCAATAAACCCCAAGTTCTCAAAAAAGAATACTTTGCGTTGATAGATACCCGCTTTTAGGCAGCGGTCAACTTCAGCTAATAAGATAGGTGAGGGTGTAAAATCATGATGATGCCAATGAGCGGAATAACGTCCCAATGCATAAGCACAAAATGGTGATCGATCATAAAATTGCAATTCACCTTGAGCATTCAATTGCCTTAATTTTTGTGTTAAGGCGATCTTATCTACAAAATCAGCCTGCTCCCATGGGCGCATAGTTCCCTTTGCCTGCTCTTCTGTAATGACATCCGTTGCAGATTCAGGAATCACTACATGCCCTAATCTTTTCAATGCCAAAATAACAGAAGTTTTTCCACTGCCTGGGGTGCCAGTGAAGATAAAACGATTTGCTTGTTCTAATCTATTCATTTAATTCAAATCTTTTTTGGATCTCTCCATTTATCTCAATGTCTTCAAGAAACATCTTAAGAGGTCGAATCCATAGTTTAAAATCGCCGTAAAGCGCTCTGTACACCACCATATCTTCCAAGCTTTCTGAGTGTCTAGCAACATCAATAACTTCATATAGATTGCCTTTATAATGACGGTATATTCCTTTTTTTATAAAACTCATAGTACCTTCTTCATATAATAACGCTTATGACCTTTTGGACAGTCATTCAAAACACCAAACGCTTCGTAACCATGTTTGAGATAAAAATCTTTTGCTTGAAAATCAAAGGTATCGAGGTGAATTAAAGTGACTCCTAATTCTTTTGCTTTATCCTCAACTTTATTGAGTAAAATGGCACCCAAACCTTGATTGCGATATTTTTCCTCAACAAAAAAGACACTGATGTACATGATTTTCCATATATAAACATCTGTACAAATGCCTGCTATAACTTCATCACCATTTTTGATCGTAACGTTTATATCAATTACTTCAGGTTTTTGTGTGGAAGGGACGCACGATTTATTAAACTCAAACAACTTTTGATCGATAATTTTAAATGAATCCTTTGCATTGAACTCCAATTTATAGTTTGTATTTGGTACATACACATCGTGGCTATCAGGTGTTTTTTTAGTTACGACATCACTTTCTGCATGCAAATTTTTGGTTAATTTTTTGGTAAACCACAGAATTAAATCATCATCCAAGGGATATGTTTCCCCAGGAATGCTTGGTTTATAACCATAAGTTACCCCTAAACCATCAGGAATATAATCTCGGCTAACATAAAGTCGTTGAGCTTGTCCATATCCTCCATCAGGACCACCATATAACCCAACACCAATACCTACAACATCACACTGACTGGCTGCCTTGTCTTCAGCAGCTGTTAGTAAAGCGCTGCCTACCCCAAGCTTGCGAAATGCAGGCAATACATTTAAGTCCATAATTTCTGGGACTCCTTTATGAGCAAAGGGTTCATAGTGTGAGGCCCATTTTAGAGTAACATAGCCCGCAATTTGGTCTTGAACATAGGCTACCCAAACTACTCGCTCAGATTGTTGTTGTTCTTGATGATACCCTTCAAACAAGACGTAAGGTTTTTGCCAATTTGCTTTTTGAAATGCATTGACCAAAATGGGAATATCGGATAATTCCAGTGGCTTAATGGCAATTGACTGTTGATTTTCTGCTAAAACTTCAAGCTGTTTCACCATATACACCATATTCCACTCATACCCTGCGGGTTTTAAATCAAAAAGAGCATTAAAACCAACCGACTGATAGAATCGATACGTTTTAGGGTAATTTTCTTCTGATTCAGAGGGGCTTAGTGTTTCAACAGTTATGGTTTTAGCTCCTTGCGTTTTAGCGAATTGACAAGCAGCAATGATTAATTGCTTTCCTATACCTTGACGATGATAATCACGTTTTACAGCCATCCAGTAAATATTGGCATTATTAGGATAAGGAAAATCAATAGAAACGAGGCCAATCGTGTCATCTCCATCTTTCGCCGCAAAATTCGTACGTGTTTTCACACCTATTTCGTAGTGCTCATTAGCTTCTGGTAAACCAAAGTATTCAGGTAGATCCTTTGTAATTGTTCGGCACAATGATTTGGCCAGTTCACCCGTTATTTTTTCGATTTGAATCATAGTATTTTCCCTACCGCAGTATCTCTTGCATCACTTTCATAGCCATCCGGATCATCAAATGGCATGTCGATATAACCATTATTTCTATAAAATCTTAGCGCATCCGGTGAGGACTCCACGTGCACGCTTTGATATCTTTGGTTTTTGAGCCACTTTTCACATAATGCCAAGAATTGGCTACCGTATTGATGGTTTCTTTTTTCCTCATCAATCACAATGATACGCAAAGCTGCTCTCTTTTGAGGCCATAATTGCAGATGGGCATAACCAATGATGTCGCTTCCTTGAGATAAAACAAAATGAACATGAGCATCATGCTCAAAAGTCCAAGTGTAAGGGTCAGACAGCCCTGCTTTATCAAAAAAATAGAATTGTCTAAAATGGCGTACTTTATCCCATTCTCGCGGTGTTAATGCCTTCACCACTCTTAATCCATTAAACCCTGCTTTTTTATCAATTGTTGCAATAAAGTCTTCTTTACCCAAACAATAGGCAGTAATGTCATAGGGATGTTGATGCGCCAACTCTTGTTTTAAACGAGCATAGGCTTCTCTATCTTCTGGATGTGCTCTCATCCAGTCCCTAAATTTTAAATGCCGCTCGATTTCGGAGTTTCCAATCTCAAAAATATGAGCATGATGGGTGCGTGGACTATCTCCCTTTTGGAAATAGCGGCGAAAAGGAATACCGTATTCTCCTTTTGTTTCATAGCCAAGTGCTTGCATAGAAGCATTGGCACTGTCCACTTTGCTAATATCTAAAACAACTGGAATCATATCGATTACTGGTTTTGCAGCCAAACTTGGTACTGATGTGGAACCGATATGATGAATTTCAATGCAATTACTGCCTAATGCTTTTTTAATTCGCTTTGCTTCCTGTTCAAATTGCATAGGCCAATTAGCATTATAAGGAACTACTTCGATGAGTCTTTGTTCTTGGTTGACTTCCATCATTTATTCTCTCTCTTGAATATGCTGAACCATTTCACCCACAAATGCAGTGACTTCGTGATAAGTTTCTTCGGTCAAGATATCGCTTGCATGATTTAGTTCAGATTTAGTTAATGCTCGTTGAATTAAAACTTGCCATTTTGGAAATTGATTTTTAGCCCAAGTTCCAGCTTTTAACTTAGAGCCTTGTTCCTGATGTTGGAGCACATACAAAGCCCTGCATAGAGTTAATACAACATAATATTGGTACCCTAAAGAATTTTTGGTATGAGTAACCCAATCTTGCCACTCAATGGCCTGTTTTTTGACATGCTCTATAAACTCACTGTCTGATACAGGAGCAATAATCGACTTTGCTGATGGACCGTATAGAATGAGGCTATCTGTTTGCAACAAATAGTAATTAATAAGCCAATCTGTTCCTGCTTTTTTGATGTGAAACGGTTCTCCTGGGCTAATAACAGCAATTTGACCTTGCTCTGTCTTAAAATGTTGTAACATTCTATAAGATGCATAAGCTACTTCAATTCGGTCATTCCAAGCTGGAAAATGCTGAACAAGATTGGCATGTAAACTATTTAGGACTGCAAATTCTTCCGGTGTAATTTCCTGGTTTAATGCCACAAAAACATCAATGTCGCTGATTGTTTCATCAAAATCACCCCAAACAAATGAACCATACACATAAACGCCCAGCAAATGTTCCTTTAAAATTGATTGCAAACCGGATAATAAGTCATTAAGTAAATAATTCACTACCCTAAACTCTGTATGTGGTTTATTCATTTGCTACCCCACTATCCACTAAGTCTTGAGACTCTTCTTTTCGCTCATCGGGTAAAAACCCACCTACCTGCGCATCCCACAGTGTTTTGTACAAACCACCGCGATTCAATAGTTCAGTATGTGTCCCGTCTTCAACGATATGGCCTTTATCGAATACTAAAATTCGGTCCATATGCAGCAGAGTCGATAAGCGATGTGCAACGACCAGGGTTGTTTTTCCCTGCATCAACTCCCAAAGACTGTCTTGAATGTTGGATTCTGTAATGGAATCGAGCTGAGACGTGGCTTCGTCCAACATTAAAATGGGTGCATTTTTTAAAATCGCACGAGCAATGGCAATGCGCTGGCGCTGACCACCTGAAAGCTTCACGCCACGTTCTCCAACTAAGGTCTCATAACCTTCTGGCAAAAGAGTGATAAATTCATGCGCATGGGCCTTCTTGGAGGCTGAAATGACCTCCTCATCCGAGGCTTCAGTCCTGCCATAACGAATATTATCCATCAGGCTTCGATGAAAAAGAGTTGGGTCTTGTGGAATCATGGCAATGGCTTGTCTTAAACTCTCTTGAGTCACTTCGGATAGGTTTTGACCATCGATTAGAATTTGCCCATCCACTACTTCATAAAGTCGCAAAATCAAATTAACAAAAGTGGACTTGCCGCTTCCTGAATAGCCCACTAACCCCACTTTTTGACCCGCTTCAATGGTTACCGACTTATTCTGGAACAGGGAGTAACCACCTTGGTAATGAAATTTTACCTTGGAAAATTCAATTTGTCCTTGCATGACCACTAATTGGGATGCATTGTTTTTATCTTGTATCTCATGGGGAATGACCAATGCATTTAAACTTTGTCTTGCTTTACCCAAGGCTTGGTTAAATTGATCCACTTGGTACATGGTGTACCACATCATATGCCCCAATTCCATGGAAAGCCCAAGAATCAAAGCAAAATCACCAATGCTCACAAGTCCCTTACCATACAAGTGAATTAAGGTAATCGATGCCAAACCCATCATTAACGCAATCATTCCCCCTTGTGCACAGCATAATAAAACAATAAACAGCTCTTTTCTTTGAAAAGCCCGCTGTACCAAGCTAAAAAACGTGTTCATACGTTCCGCTTCGTAGATTTTACGTGAAAAAATACGAATATTGGATTGATTCGCCAGGCTATCGACTAATTGTCCAGAAAGCTGCGATTCAGAATTTGCATGGTCATCGGACAATTGAACCAATCGCGCCGACATCCAAATACTAAATGAGGCAAAGACAATAAACCAAAGAAATAAAATATAAAAGAACAGGACATTAACAAAATAAGCTGTAATAAATGAAACCACTAACAATGAAGCGCCACGAAGAAAATCGACAGACACGCGATGCAAAATAATCTCAAGATTATCAGCAAGAGTCGTAATTTGTGTGGCAATTCGCCCAGATAGGTTATCCTGAAAAAATTGCGTACTACTTCCTAGCACATACTCAAACATTTGGCTAATAATTTGGTTTTTAATCACCGCTTCATATTTATAGTTCAAGTACCCGATTGTTCGCCAGGTGATATTGTCAAAAACAATAAAGTTCACTACTAGTAATCCAGCGATCCAATACAAAGAGGAGAAATCCGTACTTGTCTTTGCCACTAAGGTATTAATGAAGGATTTAATCAATAAACTATTAAACGGTCCCCAAAATCCAGCCATTAAAGCAAGCAGGATAAATAAAAAAACCATGCGACGATACGGTTTTAAAAAATGCCACATAAAAGAGCCTATGTGATTAGGCAAACGATTAGTCATGATGAACACCCTCTGATTGTTCCCCATTGAAATGATGTATCTTCCCTTGATGAACGTGATACTTAGTTTCAATGTGAATGGAATCTAAAAAATCATAATCGTGAGAAATAACCAGCATTGCACTTGGAAATTCACGTAATACTTCAATGATATGATCGCGTGTTTCCAGATCTACATTGTTGGTTACCTCATCTAAAATAATTAGCTTAGGCGGATTGGCCGCAATTAAGGCTAAAGAAAGCCTTGCCTTTTCACCACCAGAAAGATCTTTGACCTTTATTTCTACCTCGATGTTTTTGCGAAATAAAAAGTCATTCAAATGGACACGAAGTTCAGCATGAGAAGCATGGGGCATCTGATTTTTCATCAAATCCAGAACTGTTTCGTCACAATCCAGATGTTGATAATGCTGATCGAGATACCCAACTGTATTGCGCTGAGGAAGAGTCCACTCACCTGTTCTCTTAATGTAACTATCCTCCAAGATCGCTTTGACAAAGGTGGATTTCCCTGATGCGTTGTCCCCATACAATGCCGCCCGTTCGCAGCCATTTAAGTGAAAATGAATCCCTTCAAGAATCTCTTCTCCAACCTCGTAGGCAATAGAAGCGTCTTGAATCCTGATTAAAGGCTTATGGTGGTCAAGACCGTTTAATTTAAATTTGGGCTTAATTGTTTCCGGAAGGTTTAAAGATGAAAGCTCTTCAAGCATCTGTTGTTTTTTATGATTAATCTGACTTAATCGTTTATTTCCTGTTGTCATTGCATTGGCGAGCTTTGTATGAGACCGAATCGTTGGCCATTTACGCTGCGCTATCTTTTTTTCACCTTGAACACGAGAGCGTTTATTCCGTTCTTGCTCTCTCATTAGGGCAAGATGTGATTCTTTCTTCTCACGTGAAATCCGTGATAATTCCTGTTCAATCGATACTTTCTTGTCTTCAAGCATTTGCTGATAATCACAATAAGCCCCTCTAAATACAGTGAGCTTACCTAAATCAATATGCCATAAAGTATCTGCGACTGTATTGATGAGCTCCGTATCATGAGAAGCAATGACCAACGTCCCCGGATAATGCTCGAGCATACGCATTAAAGAACGACGATTGCGTCTGTCCAGATGATTTGTAGGTTCATCTAACAACAATACATTAGGACTCTCAGACAATATTTTGGTTAATGATTGGTTTAATCGTTGACCACCACTTAAATCAGAACACTCTTCAATCACTTGAGGTAAATAACCAATACGAACATCCAGTGGTATTTTAATTTCGCCAGCAGAGGCTGCACAAAGACCAGCAAGCATCTTAAGTAAGGTTGATTTTCCTGATCCATTTCGGCCAATCAGTGCAATACGCTCACCAAAGTGAATTTCACCATTGAAGTCTTGAAAGCAGATTTTATGCGGATAGATAAGACTAAGGTCTTTAAATTGAATCGGTTTATGGTGCATGATTTACTCTTAAGCATGTCTTTTAGGACAATAAAAAATAGAAAATCAAAAATGATTTTCTCTCTTCGCCCTATTAGATGGGCGTACTTAAGATGTAATTTTCATGGGGTTATAAACCTACTTTTGACGATACTTTTATATCTTTTCACATTTTAATGCACAATAGTTGCTAATGTCAATATAAAATTTGAATCTCAGATAACAACTGAGTGCCGACTGGGCGCTAATTTGGGCGCCCAGTTGAATTTAAATTTCTGGATATAGGAAAAACGTTACACAGTATACTGTTTCAACAGTTACAGAGAATACCAACCTATCCCAATTAGATTAAAGAATTGCAATAACTTTACTGCAACAATATCTTAATGTTTTTGTATCTCTTTAAGCTGTTCCAGTGATAATCCAGTTACTTTAACGACAAAAGCCAGCTCAGAGCCCTCTTCGAGCATTCGCTTTGCAATTTCTCGCTCTTTATTCAGTTCGCCTTCAAGACGACCCTCTTCTTTTAATTGTGTTGCTAGACTCATAATTTGCTCTCCAACTTCAGGTGATATCTTGGTGTCGATAAGCTTGAAAATTCTTCTCGGTCACCTGCATTAAAGCGAGCTCAGTATTAGCTAATATCATTATAGAGCCTTCCAAATTAGATCTTCACGCCAATTATGATCAATTCCCATCAATTTTACAGGAACTGAAGGAATTATGTGTTTTTCAAATAATTCGTATAACCTTGTATGCCACAAAGACCGCGGCGAGACAGCTTTATGAAAAAGATTTAATAAAACAATCTGTTCTTTTAGGGTACCAGGAATGCAATTAGCATCCGTCAATTCCTTGATTCTTCTTGGTTTATAAACAAACCACCTGTCCCAAAGCCTTAAATGATGTGCGCAAATGTTGCGGGTGTAACGTAATGCTTCAATTGATGATTCCACAATATTTGGGTGTTGATTAAATATTTGCGATATTCTTTTTTTATCCTGTGGATCTTTTAGGTAACGAAACAAGCTAGTGCATTTCCCAAAAGATAAATACTCAAAAAGCATCCAACTTGGAGGAAATTGGGGAGAATGATATTTTTTGTAGAAATGTTGAATACTCCCCTCTGCCGAATTTCGACCACATAATGACTCAACTTCTTTTTTAAATTCTT
The DNA here is from genome assembly GCF_900452385.1 of Legionella donaldsonii. Taxonomy (NCBI): domain Bacteria; kingdom Pseudomonadati; phylum Pseudomonadota; class Gammaproteobacteria; order Legionellales; family Legionellaceae; genus Legionella; species Legionella donaldsonii. The sequence goes on from NZ_UGOA01000002.1 coordinate 91,112, forward strand.
CGGAAGGACATTTTTGAGTTCGCTGATTCTTCTCAAACCAGGATGATTTAAATGGCTTTTTATCGAAATACCACCATGCCCCATATTGGTGAGACATCGTATTGACTAAAGATGTTCTGAGCGCCACTTCGATGCGCTCTAATGCATCCAAAAATAATAATCGAAGTTCACGATCAAATACGTAAAGATTCCAAATATCCTCAAAGTTAATGTCTGGATGCAGGATATGAGATATTTGATCTTTTTCAAATGGCTTAAGATACGCAGAAAGTCGGTAGTAACTTACTGTAGAAAGATTATGCTGGCAAATTTTATTATCTGGGATTGTAAGGCCACGTTTTTTTAATAGATTAATTTGTTCGTCTAATGATGTGGGTAGTTTTGTAAAATGTTGCTTAGTCATAAAAAAATAACCCGCCGAGGTCCGCATTGTTAAGAGGCGTGGCGGGTTTGGATACCTTAATTATATATCAAAATACTACGCCAACGCAAAAATTATTCTAATTTTTTATAAAACAATAGTTATAGCGGAGATTTTACATGATTCTAGACTTTTAGTCAGGAAAAAACGAGGTTTATTAGAGGGGCTACCTGGGGCCCTACTTGCTAAACGCATAATCAATTAAGGATGGAGCTATGGCTAACTAAGATGTTCTACAGACCGCAGGCTATCCACAAACGCGCAATAGCAATGCGCTCAATCTAATTAAAAGGATAAACTACAAAATAGTAAAATTTTAGTACAATAGATTCTAAAAGCAAAAAACAAGGTCGGGTAACAGGATCGAGTCGCCCCGATCCCGTCCCCTAAGAACGTAGCGTGCGACTTTCGCCGCACTACGCTCAAGCCTCCCAAAGGCTTACACCCGGCAGTGTCTCGCTATCAATAACATTGAGCATTTTGTCCCTTTCCCTTTGAATAAAAGAGCGGCTTTTCGCCCATTTATTTCTCTCTTCATAGTATTCGATATACTCTGGAAGATAAGGGTTTGCGCTGGCTCGGACTTTGACATGTCTTTGTATTTTGATGTCCATCATTTTACAAATACAAATGAACTTCTTATCTCCGTCTTTGGTCTTAATCTTATCACTGAAAATCCAGCGTCTGAAAAGACTACGATTGCGAAAATATCGGTCTACTGCTTTATAGCGCGTATGTCCGTGAAATTTTCTCATCGTCCAGTAAAATGTTTTTTGATAGATGTAACAATCCAGTTCAGCAAAGGTCTTCTTGGCAACAACCCGTCGATAATAGTTCGCCCATCCTTTGATTACAGGGTTTAGTGTAGAAATTAATTCTGCGCCACTCCAACCGTAACCTTTTTGAATTATCGCTTTAATTTTCTGTTTTATGTTTTTAATGCTGTCTTTAGATGGTGTTGTTAAGAACTTACCATTGTATTTCCTGACATTAAAACCAAGAAAATCAAAGCCTTCTTCAATGTGCACTATTTTCGTTTTCTCCTGAGATAGCGAGAGACCTCGTAAGGCGAGGAATTGAGTTATTGCAGGGATCACCTTTTCTTTGAGGATAATGGGACATTTAGCAGTTACGATAAAATCATCAGCAAAACGGATAAAATTAATTTTGTCACGTATTTTGCATGCGGAATGAATCTCTTTTTCTAGACCGTCAAGTACCATATTCGCAAGTATTGGTGAAGCGGGTCCACCTTGCGGGGTACCGCGTATGGTTTCGAATAATTGATTCTTTTCCATGTAACCTGCTGCTAACCATTGTTTAAGCACTCGCTTATCCATTAAAATGTTCTCTTCAAGCCATTTATGATCAATTTCATCGAAACAAGCCTTAATATCGGCATCCAGAATCCATTGAGCGCAGTTTTTCCTTGCTAGTGTTGCATAGCATTGATAAATTGCGTCATGAGTACTACGTTTGGGTCGAAATCCATAGGAATTTCGATCGGCGGTAGTTTCCCCAACAGGTTCTAGTGCTAATAGGTAAAGTGCTTGCATCGCCCTATCTTTCATAGTGGGTATGCTTAAAGATCGCATCTTGCCGTTTTTCTTAGGAATATAAATCCTTCGAAGTGGCTGCGCTTTATACCCTCTCGTTTTCAGACTGTGGGCAGCTTGAATCTTTTCTTCTGATGTTGTCCAGAGAGTGCCATCAATACCAGCTGTCTTACTTCCTTTAGATGTTGTGACCCGCCTCACTGCCAGCAATTTTGCACTGTTAGAATTAACGAGTAACCATTGCAGTGATTTAACTTTGCCGTACTGTTTATCACTTACTGCCTTTGCGATACGCATTTGCAGTCCATATACGTTCTTCTCAATACGGGACCAATAAATCTGGTTCCAGTCTGTATTTGAAAGGGCTGTGTCAGGTGCACCAGATATCAAAGCATCTGTCATTTGCTTTCCTCACTTCTATGAATTCTACAAACTCTTTCGCAATGAAAGACCAGTTGGACGTCAGCTTCTTTTCAGACCAGGTATAAACCTGTATCCGATTCGTTACAAATCGGCTTTTGCTTTTTCCAACCTCCCAATCCTGCACTCTCATAGGTAGACCTTACGATCTACTGTCTCCGTAGTGGAGAAGAATACAGGGTTCCCAAGTTCCGTTGTTTGAGTGATGCTGGGTTAGGTGTCTGCTCTCGGCCGGAAAGAAACTAGTCGTGTAGGATGCGTGTGATTCTCCCAACTATCTTTCGTACCTTTTGGTTCAAGCGTTTCAGCCAATTGCGCTTGTTGCGAATTACGACCTTTATCACAGATTCACTTATGTTCACCATACCAGCTACCTTGTAGTTATCCCGAATTTGGCTATCAGGTAGACTTTGATCCTTTCGGGCGTTATCATCTCACTACGAGCTCTTCACCCGTAGTTTCACTACTTTGTCAGAGAGGCTTATTATCTCCCCTAGGTTCATCTGACGACACAGATGGTTTTCGGTTACCCGATTAACAACTCAAAACAGCGACTTAGCTTGTCGCACCACACCTTTCGCATTAGAATGCTAATTTGTAACCTATTGATTTATATTACTTAAATACGGCATAAATGAAGTGTAAAGAAAAATATTTTCCATAGGTTTAAAAACAATCAAAAAGGAGCGTAAAAGCTCTTTTATATGGCCATTATATAACCAATTATTTGCATCACAAATGCATCTTAGTGCATCACTGGTAGCGCTATTTGTTTTTCCTATACAATACTAGACTGTGTTATTGGTGCATCTTATAATGCATCAATCACTTCATCATATTTGCATCACCAAATATAAATTTAAAAGGATATTTTATGCCTAGAGTGACTGTTACCGTACCGAATGATCTCTATAAAAAGCTGACCAAATATGCTGGGGATAATGATGATTCTCTTTCTTATACCATTACCAAAATGACAGAAATCGGATTGATGGTGACTGAAAGTCAGCAGAATCAAAAAAGCCCAGAAGACAAGTATTCTGACATTGAAAAACATTGCTTTAAGCTCATGATTCAAATGAATGCCTTATTAAAAAATATGGCATCCAAGCAACTGGATTATGGCCAGGATGAATTTAAAAAATTAATGGATTTATCAATTAGCAAATACCAAGAATTGATGGGAATTGCGCCAGAAGAGCTTTAAAAATTTAAAGCTCAATATCCATTTCCTTTTGATTACGTTGAAGCTCTTTTGTTTTCTCGATTTCAAATGATCTTTGATGTGGTTCCTTACCTTTATTGGTATTTAAATAATCTACATTATAATTTTTTGGCAAGATGGCTTTACCCAATTGATTTTTAATCTCGATAAAATTATTAACATATTGTTCTAATTCGAGTGACTTTTCATTGTTCAGGCGAACCGCTATTTTATGAATTTCAGGGTTTATCTCGTTTAATCCAAGCTGATGTTTTACCTGGTTTAATCCTTGAGAACAATGTACATCATTCCAATCCGTTTTTTCTCGGCCAGGCAGATTTTGAGGCATAATTATTTTTATATCTAAACCCTCTCTCATTAAGGCTTCTTTTGCTTCTTCAGTTATTTTTGCGGTATTATTTTTGGAAGCCAAATCGTTATCTCCCGCAATAATCACCTCACTTGGGTAAAAGCTTTTAATAAGTGCGCTTAAATTTTTCAAGTTCGACAAACCAAAGGAAACCAAAACCGTAGCTTTTGGATTTGCCATGGCAATGGTTGCTCCTGTTTCAGGGCCTTCTGCCAAATACAATGGCGATCGCTTTTCACCCGTTTGCAAGACTCCTGCGCTGCCTTCTATTCTCCCTTTGGATAATTTCGCATTTTCCATAAAAGTATTTTTCTTAGCATTTTTTTCATCCAAATAAATCCGTTGGACGCCGGTTATTTCTCCTTGTTTGTTCTTGGCCGCTATCAATAAAGCGGGTATTTTATTAATTTTATCGTAGAGTGTTCCATTATCATCGATTGCTTTCCACAAAGCGCCCTTAGGCCAATACAAAACATTTAATTGTTCTGGATGCTCTATACCACGATGTTCTTTTAAATATTTTTCTGCTAGTGTGCCAAAAATTGACATGCCGCCTTTGAGGATACTTTTTGCCGATATTATTTTGTTCTTTTCTTCGCGTAATTCGCTTAAATCGTTTAACTTCTTTTCTCTCTTCATTGGAAGAACACTGGTTAAGCCTGAAATACCAGCAATGATTGCCCCTTCCTTCAATGCATCCTGGAATGAAATCCCTCTTTCTTGCATCAATGCTGACAGTGGGTTACCTCCACAGCCTTCTGAAAAGTCATACCAAGAGCCCGCTTTACTGCCTTTCAAGGAAACAATAAGTCCGCCTGAGTAACGCATTTCCCTAGACGTTATTTTCTTTGGTGCGCCAAAAATAGCACGATACGTTTCGATAGGATTTGCGATCAATACTTCTGTGATTTTGGCTGCATCATAAAATCCTTTTGATTCGTTTAATTGAGCTTTGTAAACAATTTTATCAAGCACAGATGCTTTATAGGTATTATCTAATTCATATTGACTTAATAGTGATTTCTCATTTTTTGTAAATATCAGCGGTGATTTTTGTATTGTTTCAATAGCTTCTTGATATAGCGATCCATTTTTAGAAACGCGCTGCAAATCATTTTTAAATACAGCCCATGCTTTATGCCATTGGGTTGACTCCTTATGATTCATGCCTTCTATACGACGTTCTAATTGATGAAAGAGATTAGCTTTAGTTTCATTTAATTGATTAACGGTTTGTAATCTCGCCTTGTGCTGTCTTGCGTGCTGCTCTATTTTAAGTGGATCAAGTTTTTCCCGAACAAGCAAACCTTGAATGTCTGATTTTTGATGAATGACATAGGCAAGGCTATCTCGTTTTGCCGTTAATTGTTGTGCCTGGATAAACTTCTGCTGATTAAGTGGTAGGTCTTGCTCATTGTCGGAAAAAAAAGCTTTCCAGAGGTGACTGGCTCTTTGGCCAGTTATTTTATAGTCCATGCATTTAAAAAAATCATCTTTCTGCGTTTCATTCAACTCACTGATGAAGGTACGCCTCTCTTCAATCCGCATCAGGGTGTTTAGTACTTTGGTGCTAATGCCAAGCTCTTTGATAAATGGATAATGTCCTTTAATATCCGAGGCAATTACTAAAGCGGTTTCTCTTCTCTGCTCAAAGTTGGACGTAGCTTGTTTAAATCGTATAACCACTTCTCGTTTGTCATGGCTAGCTGCTTGTTGTTTGATTTTTTCTTTGTCTATCTTGAAAAAGTGCAAGATCTTGTCAAAAGAGTTGTTATTATGAACCGTTGCAGCAATTTGGTTTCTTAAGGCAGAGGCCTCTCTTTGCGCTTGCTCAATAGCCTCTGGAATTTCTTTCCCTTTTTCTAACGCATAAAGCATACTGGCGAAATGAATAGCTAATTCTTTATTTAGTGACTGATACGTTTTGATGGTATCAAAAAGAATTTTTTCTTGAGAGTTTAACCCCTCTTTAAAGTGACTCTCTTCATATCTTTTAGCATGTTGATTAATTTCACGCCATAACTCATCAAGTGGTCTTTTTGTCTTTTCACTCAGACGAATTAAATGGGGATGTACAGCTTTAGATTGGGTTTTAAGGAAAGCTGCAAACGTTTCTTTTGTTTTAAATGATTCTTCACTGAAAAACGAAGCCACAGTACATGCCATTTGATGCTTTTCAGCGTGAATGCTTAAGTTTTTAAGCCTGGCTCGTGCCCGTTCCTCCCCTTTTTCAATGCGGTATTGGGAAACACCCAATCGATTAAGTTTTCCGATGGAAAAATGATTCAGATAAGGCCTGTACCCTTCAATATGTTCAACAATTTTAAAAGCAAGGGCATCTCTGATTTCAGCTTTGCCCCAGGCTTTTTCTCTTTGTAAAGAATCTCGATTCCCTTGATGAATCGATTTCCATGCTTTTTGTGTGTCGGAGCAAGCCTCAAAATACGCTTTGACAGTTAAGACCTTTTTTCGCTCCTCATTATCTAAGCTCTTTAACAACTTCATTGTGGCAAATTTAAATGCGTCTTGCCGTATTGCACTTTCAGAAACAACCAGCTGATTTCTAGCCATTCGTTTGAGATGATCGCTTGTCACGATTTGCCAGGCTTTAATGCAAGCTATCGCTGTTTTTTGCTTATTTTTTGCATCCGTATATTGGTGTATTAAAGCTTGTTTTTCTGTCATTATTTCTTGATTGAAACTTTTTTTATCCGCAACAGTTGCCACATCAATGGCTTTCGGATTGGCTGAAAATTTATCTATGTGCATTTTTAGCGTGGTACTGTTTACATAATTGAGAGCGGATTTTTTAGTGTCGTCATTGAACTCAAGGGCTTTTAATAATTGGTTTCTATCATCGGTAATTAAGGTCATTCGGGATATGGCACGCGAAATTTGAACATAATAATTTCTAAGTGTTGCAGAAAATTTGTTGTAAGACTCCATGAGTCCCAAGGCATAGGTTTTATCCTTGCCCTGTACCTTCATATTGGTCAATACATAGCCATGGTCAAGATGCTGTAATTCCTTTGCATCACGAGAAAAGGTTTTTACTTGTTCGTCTTTTTCAAACTTCAACGTTATATTCTGTTCATCAATGGCAATGACAGAAGCTAAGGATGAATTCACAAGACCTGACTGGTTGTTATTGCGTGTAATTAACACCTTATCTTGTACGCAAAAGGCAAGGGAGGTTGCCTCATAAAATTCAATGGGGCGATTTAAGCCCGCACGCGAAGATGTATAAATAGGTAAATCCTTTAAATGAAGAACAACTGACTTACCTTCAGCAGTCAGCAATGGTACGGTTTTATTTTTCCGATGTTTTTCAGTCATGACGTTTACCGTCAGATAGTCACCTGGACGAATGCCTGATCTGGCTAGTTTTAGGTTGAACCGGAGCACATCACCCTGCTGATAGTATTGGGTATGATGATGTTGGATTTCTTCCATCGCGCGAGCCTTTAAAGTGTTAATCACATGTTCTTTACCTGTCAATGCTCCCTCTTTTTTTAAACCATCACGCATTATTTGGGTAATATCACGACGGTTCGCATGGGTCGGCGCAAAGACCAGTGTTTTCTCACGAACCTGTTGGGAGAGATTTAGCCAGTGATGGGCTATAGCCTCAATACGTTCATCATGGGATTTAAATTCTCTCACTTCATCAAGTTTTTGCAGAGAGTCGTATAAATCTCTACTAATTGCATCGCGTACCGATTCTTTTGTTCTGGCGTTGGTTTGCCGAATAATATCGGTCATTTGAATTGTATATATCCCATATTCCTGTGCCTGACCAAAAATACGGCCACATTTGACGCTTGATAGTTGAGAGTCATCGCCGGTTAACAAGAGTCTTGCCCCTTTTTGCTCAATTAATTTGATAAGTTCATGGCCTTGAGTGGTAGATAGCATAGAAGCTTCGTCCAGAATAAACAGGATATTTTTCAAGGAGTTTTTAGGTGCTTTCAAAAGCTCTTGGTGCACTATGGGAAACACATCTGAGCGAATGCCGGCTTTCTCACGAAGCTCGTTGACCGCAGAGCTTGTAACAGCCATTCCTCTTAGTTTAAATCCTTTGTTGCTTGCTAGCGCTTCAGTTAATTGAAGCATGGTGGTTTTTCCAGTACCCGCATAACCCTGAATTGCATTAAAGCGGTCGGTTGAGGTAAATACATGCATCAATGCATTTTTCTGGGAAACTGTTAAAGGAAATGGAAAGTTTTCTTCATAGGCAATCTGTGCTTGAAGTACTGCATGGGTATTGGCCATGGGTTTTAATATGCCTTGATTAGATTCAATGCGAGCAAGCGTTTCTGTTTCTAATGTTAATGCCCATGGGGTAGTGAACATGGAGCATCTCGTCATGGGATCGGTGGCCTGATAAAGTAATCCACTCTTAACGTGAGCATCAATCATGGTATCAATTGCCTTAATCGGAACAATCGTTCGTCCTGAGAGAGTATGTTTAAGCGCGGCTTCCTTTAGTTGCCTTAACTCAAATACACTGGTTTGCTGAGAAAGAGTTTCTATGGCAACAAAAACAGCTTCCTTAGCCTGCAATGAAATCAAGTCTTCCTTTCCATAAAAGCGCTCAAATAGTTTTGCTTTAATTGATGTAAAAAAGCCAAAGGCTTTCGGTTCTAGGTCAGCCTTGCGTGAAGTAACAAAAGCATACGCATCAAAGCCCAGCAACTCTGCCCGCTTTTGCCAATCTGTTCGCAACACATTGATATCATGTTCCTCTTTAGCACTTCGAGTTAATAGTGTGGCTTTGCTTGCAAGTCTTGCGCCTTCCCATCCCTTTTCCTTCATTTTTCTTCAATATCAGCGCGCCGTGTTGAAAATTCCTTTAATACCCCTTCAGGCACGCCATCAATTTCAAACATCCCTTTTCCAACATCCCGCAGCCGATAACCTTGCTCTTTTAATAAATTAGCAAGTTCAGTGCGGTATAAAAGACCGGCATAACTCACATGTTGTTGCAATTGTTCAATTACTCCAAAATTTCCATTTATATCAGAGGCAAGCGAACGCGCTTTGCCATCCTCAGAAGTAAAAGTAATGTTCATGGTGACGCCATGCGTATGCAGTGCTGGATCGTTTGCACGTGAGGAGGGTTGCCTAAATGCAGCTACCACTAAATTACCGGTATCTACATAATGTACTTTACCACCAATAACCACGCGAGCTTGCGCAAATTCTTTTTCAATAAGACCGATGGCTTTTTCAACAGCCTTGTCATGTAGTTGAGAAAGCATGCTGTCCGCTCCAAGTCCTGACAAAATGGAAACACTTTTAGGCGCTGAAAAAGTCATGTCAAAGCCAGGGCGGTGTTCTCCTTTCTTATTCTTTAAGACTTGACCATTAGGAAGATGTCCTTCAAGAAAAGCTAGCATTTGCTCTTTCTCAACAATACCTGTTAGCCCAAGTCGTTCGCTACCCTTACCTAACCATCTTAAGGCTTCGGCATCACCTGCATAATAATTAAAAGCAGCTGTATAATAATCGGCAGCGCCCTGCGCTGATTTAAGCGGTTGTACACTTAACATCTTATCTCCTTGTTTCTAAACTTCAAATTCCACTTCAATGGGCTGTTTGTTGAGGTGTTTGGGGGATCCGCCTGTTTCGGCTTCCTGATTCGCGCTTTCTTTAACAATGTTTTGTAATACTTCATCGATAATGAATTGACGCTCAACAAACCCTTTCAAGTGTTTAGGTCTATCTTTAAGTTCGAGCGTCAGTTGCGTGATGGGATAACTTCCAGGAAGGCGAACAAAACACTTTAGATCCTCTAATTCCAAAATTTGTGGATAGGAAACAATGGGACGTGTAACACGCTGGCTGCCAAGCGAGATTCCATCACGAATACTATTAGCTCCATAAGAATAATTTTCTCGTGACTCTTCAATTTCTTCTTCTCCCAACTCGCTGGCAACCAAACGCGCCATATCTGCACTTGGGCTTCTAAAGAAAAAACGGGTGTTCAGCAGGTCAAACAATTCCTTAGCGCCGCCTGATTGACCATAAACTTTGGTGAGCTGAGAGAAACTTTGCATCCCTAATAAAAAGCAACCTCCGAATTTTCGGACTTCTGCAATGGTCTCTCCTAATAGTGGTAATTTGTGAAGGCTTGGCAATTCATCGCAAATGAACCAAATCCGCCGATCTGGATTAGGCGTAAGGCTTAACAACGTAAGGGAGGCCATGGCTAGCCACATAGACATTAAAGGCTTTAATGATTTATGTTGTTCGCCATTGGATGAAATAAAAAGCCAACCACTGTCCTGTTCATTTAATATGTAATCGCGAATAGAAAATGGGCTTGCCCCTTCTGAATTAAGTCCTGATAAGGTAGTAAGAGATTTTAAATAAGTGGTAATAACTGAACGAATGGAAATAGCCGTTTTTTCAATTTTACCGCTTACTAGAGTTGCAGCAGCCGTTCCTTTAAGATAATCCTCTAAATGAGAAAACTCACCGGTCAACAGCAATTTGAGCAGTTTCTCAACGGATCGATCTTTGTCTTTTCGCATTTTAGCTGCAACCGAGGAAAATACGGTTCTTGCAGCATTCACCCAAAAGGGATCAGAATCACCATGCATCGGAATAAGGCTTTCTGCCATGTTTTCAAAATCGGAATCCCGAGGTGCTTCAAGCCACAGATCCCAATTAGGACACCTCGCATCAAATGGATTTAGAATGACATCCTGATTTGAATCAAATAATGCGGAATAAAGGCACATCCCTTATCATAGACAATAACCCTATCTCCCCTCTTGCGTAAGGCATCCATAATTTTCATAATGAGCTGACTTTTTCCAGTACCTACGGTTCCATGCACCAACAAATGTTGAACTTCGCTGTTCGCTTTGAGCGGAAACCCATCAATAGTGATATCAGAGTTTTCTTTTTTCTCTAGGATTTGTTGGATTACATTTTCCTTTGTGTCAATACGGCTGCCACGAATAAACTGATTAGCACGTTGCGCTTTTCCCCTGCGAATAAAATAAAAGGCAAGACAAAGTCCCAAAACAAATGAAAGTACGAATGCTGCCAGGGAAGATTTTCCTAGTAGATCCACTATGTGATCGGCATTCTCTTTGTAATAGGGATAATGCAAAATTGTATCCACGCTTTGTTGATAGTTTTTTCCGTGAAAGGGAAGCGTGAAGGTATGCTTTTGTCCTACGAGATTTAAGAAACTTGCATAGTAATAAGCAATGGCTTGGTGGAATTTTTCGGGAGATGTAACCAACCAGGTAATTAAGCCGGTTAATACGACCCAAAGAAAAAGGCAAAACCCAAGCAAGCGTTTTAGTAATTTGATCCCACATCCGCAGATTGTGAAAGCTGATTTGCCCGCCGCGGAAGCATTGGGAAATAAACTTGAGGATTTTATTGATATTTCGGCAGAAAATATCAAAGAATCAAATTATATTGCTGTAATTAGTACAAGCAATTTGACGGAACCAGATCAAACTAAAGTATTAGGTTTTTATTGAAAATGAGCACGATTGGAAGAAAAATACAGTTGGCTTCAAAGTTGATAGAAATTTTGATTGTAAGATATTGAATAATGAAAGCATTGTTATTGCTTCCGTAGACTCATTATCAACATATCAAGATGGAGATACAGTTCTTTTCCTATTTAATAAAAAATATATGATTGGCACCATGCATCAAGGCTTTATTAAACCAATTGATAACCTACTATTAAAAATAGACGTAAAAAATGCCTCGATGGTCGGCAAAGTTATGAATATAGAAACTAAATATATTAAGGACAAAAATACTGTGGTTTCTATTCTAGAAAAATTTAATTTAGGCACCTTATCTAATCTTATTAGTTCGCTCAGCCAGTCACTCCAGTCACATCCTGCTTAGAGTATATATTATTCGATTCATCATAATTTATTTCCCATTTGATAGGCGAGAAATCGGTATTCCAATCGATAATATCGCTTTTTTCTTCTCTTTTGATAATAGTGATTAAAGGTTTTGTAATAATTGAATATACAACTATTTCATATGTAATTTTAGTAAAATAGGACACCAAAATAAATTTCATCATGTATTCCATAGGCCATATCCCATAAAACGACAGGAAACAGAATAGTGTTGTATCCGTTATTTCTGAGATAAGGAGAGACTGGAATATTCGTTTAAATAATGACCTCCCCTTATTCTTTATTTTTAATTTCTGAAAAATAAATGACGATATGAAAAAAGAAACTGAAAATGCAATAGTCGAGGCAACGTATGTTCTAAGCATTCTTGAAAATACGGTTTCAAAATCATGTTGAAATTTCCAAAATGGTGATGGCGGCAAGATAATCACCAAATAGATGCAAATATCAAATAATACCAATGCAGCAATGCAAGACAGTAATATTCTTCGGCGTTTTTGATACCCATAAATATCCGTAATTATATAGTCAAATATGTAACTGAACGGATATAAAAGCATCGCTCCAGTTATTGTGAATCCGCCTATGCTTATTAACTTTGTCGAAAGTACGTTGCTTAATAAAATTATGGTAACAAATAAAA